>JBAWVV010000270.1:0-6100 GCA_037147115.1 Planctomycetia bacterium
GTGCGGGGGCACGTTCGCGGGGCTCGAAGGGGGCCTGGCCCGGCTGTGTCACCTCCGGCCGGCGGGGTGCGCTGGCGCGCCCGCCAGGGGGCTGACCGGTGATCACCTCCGGATGGGCGGCGACCCGATGCCGCATCGCCTCGAGGAGCTGCCGTCGATGGGCGGCATCGAGGGGGGGCAAGACCTCCGGATGCTTCGCCACTTCGGCGAGGATCGCATGGCAGGCAGCGACCTCCGCCAGGTGCATGTCCGATTCGAGGCAGATCGTCTCGAAGGCCTCGAGCCGCTCGGAGGCGAGGGTGTTGTCGAGGTATTGGGCTACCGTATCGGGGTCGACCGCGAGCCCCTTGCCGTTGATCCGGGGGGCGGAGAGGTGCGGATTGCCGACGCACGCCCCGATCCGTGTTACGAGCTGGCAGGCCACCGGGCTTCCCTCCACCTTCTCGCCGAGCTGCGACTGCTCGTCGGGGGGAAGGACGCCATCCATCCAGGCCAGGAGCGTACGGAGGGTGAGGCGCATCGTGGGGCTCCGGAGGGGGCACGCGAAGGGGGCAGAGAGGGAGTGGGCGCCGGGCGCTCATTTCGTGCAGCTGAATGCCGGAAATCGGCACACCTTGCGGCTTCGTAAGGATCCTGAAAAACTTCTGGGGTGGGGCGATCACTCCTCCGCTGCGAGGCGTATACGATTTGAAGTTCACGGGTAACGGAGGAGGCACGCGATGACCGAACTGTCACGGCTTCGCCAGCAGGCGATCCTTCGACATGCTGCCGGGTACGTTGAATTGGCCGAACTGCTCGTCGAGACCGACAAGCCGGTCCCGGTGGCGTCCGCTCGTCTGCTCCGGCGGGCTCTCGACACACTCGACGAGCTTCCCGAGGCCCAGCGTTCGATTCCGGCGGCGGCCCTTTTGCGTGGCGAGGCGCTGCGGGCACTGGGTCATTGGATCGCGGCGCTCGAACCGCTCGCTGAGGTCGTCGAGGGAGATCCGCAGCGGGTCGAGGCCTGGCTCGGGCTGGGGTGGTGCCTGAAGCGGCTCGACCGGCTGCCGGAGGCGATGGACGCCCTCAAGCGCGGCCTCGCTGCCGAGCCCGATCAGGCGATCCTTCACTACAACCTCGCCTGCTATCTGTCGCTGTCGGGCGACCCGGCGACGTCGGTGGAGCATCTCTCCAAGGCGATCTCGCTCGATCAACGCTACCGGGATCTCACCGAAGCCGAGCCCGACTTCGATCCGATCCGCTCCGACCCTCGCTTTGTCGCCGCCACCGACCTTGCCCTCTGACAGCTTTGGGACCGGCCGCTGGGACCGGCCGCTGGGGCAGTCTCTGGGCAACGTGCCACGCCGCCGGAAGCGGCGGCCGACACCGTCGAAAAATATCGGCTGAGTTGGGTGTTCCTCGTGTCGACAACGGCCGTGGGTGCCTTTTGGCCGACGGACAGACGGGGTGCGACCAAGGTTGGCCGGGCCGATTTGCCCTGGGGGTCGACGATCGGTTCTCATAGTTGGCATGACCAGCCCTGCCCTTCAGGACATCGTCGCGCTCCTCGGTTGCCCAGCCGCCGGCAACCCGGCACAGTATCTGTTTGAGCGGGCGATCGCCGCCGCCGGGCTCGACTGGCGGTTTCTGACGTTCGACGTCCTCCCGGAGCGGCTCGCCCAGGCCCTCGGCGGTGTCGACGCGATGGGCTTCCGGGGCTGCCTCCTCGCAGGCGCCCTCCAGGAGGGGGCGATGCCGCTGCTCGCGCACGCCTCGCCGGCCGCCCGGTTTGCCGGCGCCGCGAGCCTCGTCGAGCCTCAGGCGGGGGGGCTGTTTGGCCACATGACCGATGGCCGGGGGATTGTCGAAGCCCTCCGCGCCCATGCCGATCTGACGGCCGCCCGGGTGGTGATCGCCGGCGCCGGGCCGACCGGCCGGGCGACCGCCCTGGAGCTGGCCCTTTCCGGCGTTGCCGAGATCCTCGTCGCCGACCGCTCTCCGCAGGTCGCCATGGCACTGGTCGAGCGTCTGCGGGAGCTCGACACGACTGCCGAAATCACGCTCCTTCCCTCCGAGCCTGCTACGGAGATCCCGGAGCGGGCCAATATCGTCGTCACCTCACGGGGGCGCGACGAGCCGCCGGTGGTGATCGGCGGTCTCCGCTCCGAGCTCGTTGTGGCCGATACCGATCTCGTCGAGCAGCCGTCGAGCGTTGTGGCGGCCGGGCAGAAGGCAGGCTGCTGCGTGATCGACGGCCTCGAGGTCCATGTGGCCAAGATCGTTATCGACTTCCAGGTACTCACCGGCACCGAGCCCGACGCCGACATGCTCCGCGAGGCGCTCGAGGAGTTTTTGAGCGCGTAGCGGGCTGGATCGTTGGTGCCTCGGGCTCACCCCGCCGGGGCGACGCGCTCGAGCTTCGCCTCGAGGGCAGTGACACCGGCCCGGACGTCCGACACCGGATCCTCGGCGAGGACTTTCACCCGGTCGAGAACCGCTGCGGGGAGGGGGGCGTGGGTGGCGTCGACGAGGAGGGCGAGGCCGCGGAGGGCATTCAAAACGACCAGGGCCCGCTTGTAGCGCTTCGATTGGGCGGCATCGTCGCGGGCCTCCGGCGCCGGGCTCGGTTCATCGGGGAGGGAGAGCATCTCCTCCAGGGTGTCGAGGCAGTCGTCGTCGCCGAGGCGGGCCAGCGCCAGCGCCGTGTTGTAGCGAACGTCGTTGTGGGCATCGGCGAGGAGCGAGTGGAGCCGATCGGCGGCCGGGCCGGCCCCCTTTTGACCGATGACCCCGAGGGTGAACGCCGCGGCCGAGCGGAGCCCGACATCTCCAGACCGCGACGCCGCGACGACAGCCTCGGCCACATCGGGGCCGGAGGGGTCAGCGCCGGCGGCGGAAAGGTTCGTCGCGAGAACGGCGATTGCCTCGATGGCCGCACGGGCCACTTCGGGCTGGGTCGTGTCCTTGGCCCGCTCGAGGAGCGGAGGGAGGGCCTCGGGAATCGTGAACTCCCCCAAGGCGCGGCAGAGATAGACGCGGAGCATCTGCGACTGCTCGCCGGTCCGCCCGCTCTTGGACTCATCCGTGAGGATCCGGCCGAGTTCCACGGCAAGGGTGGGATCGGCCTTCAGGGCCCCGCCCCCCGGGCCGCGGAGGTCGTTGGCGAGGTTGAGGGCCGCCTGCCAGCGTCCTTCGTTGTCGCGGCGGAGCGTGCGGACATAGGCCTGCGGGTCTTGGCCGAGGTGAGCAAGCCAGTGGAAGGTGAGCCAGACGCCGACAATGATCGCGACGATCAGCCCCGGCACGAGGAACAGTTGGACGAGAAACCCCGCGCTCGGTGGTTCGACCGGCGGGAGGAGTTGATCCGGCGACATTGGCCGGCGGGAATGCGAGTCGTCGGCGGGGGCTGCCATGGCGCGGATCGGTGGGGGGAGCGGGGTGAAGAAGGGCCCTCTATCCTATACCCGCCGCGGTCCGCAGGCCTGACGGTGGCGTTTTCCCAGCCGCTGGGTTCTGATTTCGCCCGACGCGGCCGGCCTTGCTCCCTCTCCGGCCGGCGTCTCCCGGTTCCGATTCCGCCTGGTTCTTTCCCCATGGCACCAACCGCTCCCCCTTCCCCTCCGCCGCTGTGGCTCGATGCGACGGCGGCCGACGCCCTCCTCCCCGGGAGCGGTGGCGCCGACGTGATCGCGGCGCTGGCCCTCGACGAAGCCCTCCTCGAGGAGGCTCACGAGGGGGTGCGCGGGGAAGCGGTGGTGCGCACCTGGATGGCGACGCGGCCGGTGGTCGTGGTGGGGTCGTCGAGCCGGGTGGAGGAGGAGGTCGACGTCGCCGGCTGTGATGCCGCCGGGGTGGCGATCCTGCGGCGGCCGAGTGGCGGGGCGACAGTGATCCTCGGGCCGGGATGTGTGATGTGGTCGGTGGTGACGCCGCATCCCGCCGGGGTGCCGGCGGTGGAGCGGATCCACGCGGCGATGCTCGATCCGCTCATCGGGGCGCTCGTCGCGGCGGGATTGCCAGTGTCGCGGCAGGGGACAAGCGATCTGGTCCTGACGGTGGATGAGGGGAGCGGAGCGATCCCGTCGCTCAAAAAAATCTCTGGCAATGCCCTCCGCGTCCGGCGGCATGGAGTGCTCTATCACGGCACACTCCTCGACCGCTTTGATCTGCCGCTCGCGGCCCGGCTTCTCAAACATCCGCCGCGGGAGCCCGACTACCGTGGCCAGCGGCCCCACGCGGAGTTCCTCGTCAATCTGGAACTGGGGCGGGAGCGGCTCGAGGGGCTCCTCCGGGAGGCGTTCGGTGCGGTCGACCCACTCGGGGAGCTACCGCGGGAGCGGGTGGCGCGGCTGATCGAGGAGCGGTATGGCGATCGGGCCTGGACGCACCGCCTCTGATCGAGCCCGCCCGGCTCCACCAGATGGAGGCAGCCCCGGTTGTGCCGCGCGAACCTGCCCGCGACCAAGGAGGCCCTGGCAAGCTGCGTTGACCTTGCCGACTGAGCGGTTTGCGATTCCTTGCTGATCGCGGGTCACCGAACGGGCGGTGGCCGGACGATGAAATCTTTGGCTGGTGGGAAGGGGTGACGTCCCGGGCTGCGAAAGCCGCCTTTCGTCGCAGGAATCCGCCCGGTAGATTTCGGCCACGATCGACAGGATGTCGTTCGCAACAGATCGCTCGTCCGATCCGCCCGCAGAACACGCAACAGGAGGTTGCCGACCATGCGTTTGCACATGCACGCCGCCGACGTTCGGTCCTTGGTCAACCGCTACTTCCTTGAACTCGGGGCGGATGCCGTCGATGTGGCCGACGTCCAGGAAAATATCCGCATTGACCGTGGTCGGTGCGTGGCCCGCTGCTATCGCGTGGCCGAGATGTTCGCGATGTGGTTGATCGACGTCGGCGTGCTTCAGTTCTATGACGCGGACGGTGAGATGCTTCACACCGTCAATCTCTTCACGGAGTTGCAGCCCCAGCGGGCGGCTGCCTGATTCTTCTCCGTCGATTTCGCGCCCCGGGGGGAACGGTCGTGGCGACAGTCTACGATCGCGGTGCGCGCCTCTGGATCCTGGTCTGCACTGTCACCAGGGTGGGATGATTTCAGATGCCACACGTGATGCTGCGCGGACTGACGTTGTCGATCGTGATCCCGACGCCGGGTGACACCGGGGCGCTCGAGGAGACGCTTCTCAGCGTCCTCGAAAACCGTCCGGAGGGTTGCGAGGTGGTCGTGGCGCTCGGCTGCGAGTACGACGATCCCTGGAATCTCGCCGAGGAGGTGCGGTTTGTCCGTGCCCCGGCGGGGGCAGGGCTGGTGGGGTGCGTGACGGCCGGCGTGCAAGCCACGACCGGCGATGTGGTCCATCTCCTCGCGGCGGGCTGGAAAGCGACACCCGGATGGGCCGACGCGGCGCTGGCCCGCTTTGACGACGCCACGACTGGCGCGGTGATTCCGCTCGGAGTGGATGGAGCGACGCAGAATCGTGTCGTGTCGGCAGGGGTGAAGTACAAGCGTGGTGGCCGACGTGTGGCGCTGACTCGTCCGGGGATGGGGACGACTGCCGCGGTCGGCTCGGGGGCGGATCGCCGCGTGGGAGCGCGGCGTCCGCGGTGGCCGGTGGTCGGTCCGCGGCTCGAGGCCGGGTTCTGGCGGGCGGATCTTGTCCGCGCTGGCGGGGCTGGTTTCAGTGCTGCCTGCGGCGACAGGCTGGCCGACGTCGACATGGCGGTGGAGCTTGCCACCCGGGGAGTGTCGACGGTCGTGGAAGAGGGTTCGCGGGTGGTGGCTGGAGGGGAGCCTGCGCGGGAGCGTGGGTTCCGTTCGGGGCTCCATGGGGAGCGGCTGTTTTGGCGATCGCTGGCAGGCCGGTCGTTCCTGCCGTCGCTCCTGTTGCATGTGATCGAAGTCATCCGTCACACGATTCTTTCGGCTCCACTCGGGACGGTGCCGATGTTGCTTGGCCGCTTCGTCGGGGCCTGTCAGCTTGTGGGCCACGCCCGTCGTCGCCGGCAGTTGACGGAATATCTGGCGACCGACGTGGCGACCGAAGCGGCCACGGAGACAGCCGCAGATGCGGCGCCTGCGGGCACCGACGGCACAACGATCCGGATCGACGAGGGG
>JBAWVV010000271.1:0-6087 GCA_037147115.1 Planctomycetia bacterium
TAGGCGCCGGGGGTGTCGATGAGGCAGATCACCGGCAGGCCGTACTTCGCCGCCAGCCGCATCTTGCCCATCGCCTTGCGGTAGCCCTCGGGATGGGCGCACCCGAAGTGGCACGCCTGACGCTCGGCGAGCGTTTTCCCTTTTTGGTGCCCGACGACGAGCACCTTGTGCCGGTCGAGCTTGGCAAACCCGGTCAGCATCGCCGGGTCGTCACCGAAGGCCCGGTCGCCGTGGAGTTCGACGAACTCATCGAAGACCAGCGAGACGTAGTCGCTCGTCTTTGGCCGGTCGGGGTGGCGGGCGACCTCGACGGTCTGCCAGGGATCGAGGCTGCCGAAGACCCGCTTCTGGATCTCGACGAGCTCTCGCTTCAGCCGTCGCAGTTCCTCCTGCTGGAGGGCGCCGAGCGGCGCCGCCTCCAGAGCGGCGATCCGGTCCTCGATCTCGTAGATCGGCTTCTCGAGGGGAAGCCGGTGCAGGCCGCGGGACATGGGGCACTCCGGGCGCGGAAGTGGGAGCAAGGTGCGGAGGCCGGAAGTTTCCCATGGCCGCGCGGCAGGAGTCAATTCGAGTTGACGTCGGCCAGCAGCGCGTTGCCGGAGCCCACAGGGGGGCGGCTCACGCGGGGCCCGGATCCCGCTCGAAGAACCGCACCTGCTTCAATTGGCGGACGATCTCTTCCATCGAGGCGGGTCGGTCGGCGGGCTTCTTCGCCATCATCTGCCGGATGAGCTTCGACGCCGCGGCGGTGACGTTGCGGTTGGTGGCCTCGACGAGGGGCGCGGCGGCGTAGATGTGCTTGCCGAGGAGATCGTTCTGGTCGGCTCCGGTGAATGGCGGCGTGCCGGCGAGCATCTCGTAGGCCAGACAGCCGAGCGAGTAGATGTCACTCCGGAAATCGAACGGCTGCCCCCGGATCTGCTCGGGGGGCATGTAGCTCGGCGTCCCTTGCGCCTGCTTCTTCGTCCACAGGAGCCGGGCCAGGGCGCCGGGGGGCTGCCCGGCGATGGCGTAGTCGAGGACGCGCACGTCGCCGTCGGGGGCGACGAGGACGTTGGCTGGCTTCACATCGCGGTGAACCCACCCCTTGCCGTGGAGGACACCGAGCCCCTCGGCGATACCGACGAGGATCTTGACCGCCTTGGGCATCGTCCGCTCCCGTTCCGCGGCGGAGGTGATGCTACGGCGGAGGTTCGGATGGGGAAAGAGATCCATGACGAGACAGGGCATCCGCTGGTGGACCTCGAGCCGGTGGATGCGGATGAGGTGGGGATGATTGAGATCCTGCCCGACCCGGAGCTCGTGCTCGAGCTGCTTTCGCTGCGACTTGTCGGCGATGAACTCGCTCATCAGAACCTTGACCGCCACCTGGCGCCCTTCGCTGGTGTCAAAGGCGCTCCATACCTGGCACTGCCGGCCGAGCCCGAGCTGCTGCTGAAGATTGAGCGGACCGAGCCGATCGGGTGGTTTGGCCATGGTGCGTCGCAGCTGGGCGGAGAGTCAGGTGGAAGTCGGTGGGCGTAGGGGGCGTGGGGGGCGAACACGGTTGGGATCGATGGAGATCGACACGAGCACGAGCCCCTGCGGGGGCGCCGTTGGGCCGGCGGCCGGCCGATGCCGGGCCGCAAGCACCCCGGCCATCCAGTCGGAGCGGCGTCGGCCGCATCCGACCATGACGAGCGATCCGACGATGATCCGCACCATGTTGTGGAGGAATCCATTTCCCTCCACCTCGACCCACAGTTCGGCATCGGGGAGATCGTCCCCCTCCCGGCGCCGGCTGAGGTCGAGCCGGTGGATTGTGCGCACTTTCGACAGCCGGGTGGAGGGCATCGTCTCGAAACTGGTGAAATCGTGCTCCCCCACCAGCGCCGCCGCGGCGTCCAGCATGGCATCGAGATCGAGGCGCGACTTCCACCGCCAGACGAGGTTCCTGGCGAGCACCGGGCGCCACGGGGCGTCATGGATCCGGTAGCGGTAGATCTTGCTGACAGCCCCCCAGACCGGATCGAAGCCCGCGGCGGCTTCCTCCCCATCGACGACCGTTACGTCCGGGGGGAGCCGGGCATTGAGGGCCCTCACCCAGGTGCGGGCGTCGTGCTCTGCCGTGGTTTCGAACGACGCCACCTGCCCCAGGGCGTGCACGCCGGCATCGGTCCGGCTCGAGCCACGGGGCAAGACCTCCTCGCCGCTGACCTCCCGGATCGCCCCGGCGAGGGTCCCCTGCACCGTCGCCCGCCCAGGCTGGAACTGCCACCCCGAGAACCGGGTGCCTTCATAGGCCAGCGTGAGGCGGATCGTGCGGGTCATCAACGCACCGGCGCCCCGTTCCCTGCGGCCATCTTCGCCACCAGATGTTCGGCGATCTGGACGGCGTTCGTGGCGGCCCCCTTTCGCAGATTGTCGGAGACACACCACAGCGCGATGCCGCACGGGCTCGAGTCATCCTCGCGGATCCGCCCCACGAAGACCTCGTCCCGGCCTTCGCAGTCGCGCGGCAGCGGATAACGTTTGGCATCGAGATCGTCGACAACCACGATCCCCGGCGCATGCTCCAGGAGCCGCCGAGCCTCGGCGGCGGTGAGCTTCCGCTCGGTCTCGATGAGGATCGATTCGCTGTGACAGTTGGCCACCGGCACGCGGATGCAGGTCGCGCAGACACCGATCGACTCGTCGCCAAGGATCTTCCGCGTCTCGTAAACCATCTTCAGCTCCTCGCTCGTGCTCCCGCCGGGACGGGGGGAGCCGATCTGCGGGATGAGGTTCGCGGCAATGTGGTGGGGGAACACCGATTTTGCCTCCCCCCTTCCCTCCAACCACGCCGCCGTCGCGTCGCGGAGCTCGGAGGTTGCCGCCAGGCCGGCGCCACTGACCGCCTGGTAGGTGCTGACGATGACGCGCCTCACCCGCGCCGCGTCGTGGAGCGGCTTCATCACCATCACCATCTGAGTCGTCGAGCAATTCGGGCTCGCGATCAATCCCGTGTGCCGGTCGATGTCGCCCGGATTGACTTCGGGGATCACCAGCGGGACATCGGGTCGCATGCGGAAATAGCCACTCTCGTCAACCACCACCGTGCCCCGCTCCACGGCCCACGGGACGAACTCGGCGGCAACCTCGTCCGGCGTGCTGCCGATGGCGATCTGCACCCCCTCGAACGATTCTGGACGGAGCACCTCGACGTCCATCGTCGCCCCTGCGACGGTGAACGGCTTGCCGGCCGTCCGTGGAGAGGCGAGGAGCTTGATGCGCCGGGCGGGGAACTGCCGGGCCAGAAGCGACTCGACGATGATCCGGCCCACGGCGCCGGTGGCGCCAACGACTGCGATGGTGTCGATCATGGAATGCGTTCCGGGCTTGGCCGCGGGGTGAGGAGGAGGAAAACGAGGAGCGTGATCAGTCACGGCCGGAACGGTCGGCATGGAGGCCCCAGAGGAGCGAGCGCCACGTCGCGGCCGGCACGAAGGCGAGGTTGGCGGCGATCATCGCCAGGCCGAATTCCACCATCCCCATCGCCGCGCCGATGCCGAGATGGACGAAGATCCCCATGGCGATCGCCAGCCGTCGCGTCAGCCGCGGCCACACAAGAGCCGGATAGGAGACCTCCCAGAAGACCGTCCCGAGCGTGAGCAGGTTGACGAGGAGCGGATGGCGGGCGAGCCAGGTGATGTCGAGCGTCCGGTAGCGGCTGTTGGCCGCCGCGCCCCACAGCGCCGTTCCCTCCCACCAACTCGCCCCGAAGAGTTTGGCGATGCCGGAGAAGAAATAGACGACGCAGAGATGAACCTGAAGGAGCCGCAGCGCGATGTTGGCCGACACCGACGGCCCGTCCCCGGAGGTGGCGATCCCCAACCGGCGATCGAGCGACAGGACCGCGCCGGCCGGCCCGATCGCCACCGGGATCAGAAGCATACCCAGGGCATCGTCGAACCCGAAGACGGTCAGTGGCGTACGGTTGACCGCCGCGAGGAAGCCGACGAGCGCGACCCACGCCGCGACAGGGGTCGCCAAACCGAGGGCGAGACAGGCCGCAGCAACGAGCGTGACGAGGACGAGCGCCCGGACCGCCGTGGGGGACGAGAGGGCAAAGAACCAGCTCCACTGCCACGGCTGGTCGTTCATCCGCTCCACGTCGCCATCGCGAAGCCAGCCGTGCGGGCCGAAGAAGGCATCGACATCCATCAGCCACACCGCACAGCTCCAGGCCAGGAGGGTGCCGGCGATGATCCGCACGATCGCCAAGGGGAGCGGATCGGCGGGGGTGAACCAAAAACGGTCCCAGGCCTCTCCCCAGGCGGCGAACCACCCCTGCTCGGAGCTCCCCCCCTGCCCTGTCGGCTGGCCAGTGAACACCGCACTCCCCTTCCCCACCGCACTCGATCCGGCGGCAGAAGCCGGCTCCGCGTTCCAGGGCCCGGGGATGACGTCCGCCGGACGAGGCTCCGATCGGCCGCTCCGCGGCGGCAATCGACGGTGCTGGCGGCTCATCGGCTCGGCTCCGCAGAAGAGGCGAAGGCGTAAACCCCCAGCGGCGTCTCGACATCGGGGGCCGAGCGGCCGGCGATCGTGTCCTCGGGGGCGGGGAGGTCGAACTCGACCATCGACAGCTCGACCTCGACGCCGCCGTGGCGCCGCAGCAACTGGCCGGCGACCCCCATCACCAGCGGCTGCCACAGCGGCTTCGACGCACGACGGACGTCGGCGGGGGCGTCGGCGGCCGGCACGAGCCCGGCGATCTTCTCGGCGATCATGAATCGGCGGTGGTAGAGGAGCCGGGGCCGGTCGACGGCCGGGTCGGGAAGCTCACCGGAGAGGGTCGTTCCGTCGGGCATGCGCATCCCCCAGCGGATCGCATGCCCCGGGCCGGGGTCGGGGGCGAAGAAGCGGTAGCCATGGCCGAGGTAGAGCGCGCCGACCAACGGCCGTAACGGCTGGATCATCCGTGTAGCCAGGGCACTCGACGGTGCCGGACCCGCCAGCGGGGGCATGATCACCAGCGCGAGGTAGAGGAGGATCGCCACGGTGGCGGTGGCCCGACCGATGCGCGTCCAGCGTGGGTCGGAGACGGTGACAGGGCTGGGATGGTGGGCGTTCACGCTGCGTCGCGGCCGGACCACCGGCACGTCCATCAGGGTCAAAGCGATCGATCCAGGTTCACTTTACCAGCCCCGGGACGGTCACTCCCTGAGGTGGAATCAGGTTCGTTTCGGCCGCCGTTCCCCCGCGACTTGCGGAGGAACCGCGGCGGCAAAAAAAAGCTCCCGCGCGGCACGGGCCGCGCGGGAGCAGATCTCACAGGATGGCCATCCGGCCACCGGTCAACGGATCGAGACCTGGGCGTCGGCCGAGGCGGTCCGCTGGGCGGGGTCGAGGCTCAGCTCCACCGACTTCCCGGCGACGAGGTCGATGGTCTTCGAGACCATCTGCTCCTTGCCGTCGACAACGGTGGCAACCTTGATCTCGTAGTTCTTCCACGACTGGCCGTCCTTGAGGGTCGTCGTCTCGAAGAGGCGGACAGCCCCGCTCGACGACGTCTCGTTGCCGGCAAGCCAAACCTTGGCGTCGGCGGGCACGCGGAGGGTGAGGCTGGTCTTCGGCGTGTTGACGGCCGTGTCGAAGATGACGTTCGAACGGTCGCCCGCCGTCAGCGTGACCGACTTGGTCTGCTCACGCGGGGTGCCGTCACGGTCGACGACCATCTTCACGACGAACTCGTAATCCTTGCCGGCCTCGAGGCCTCGGGAGACGAACCGACGCTGCGAGCCAGTCGCCGAGGTCTTGGCCCCGTTGACGAACACCTGGGCATCGGCCGGGAGGTTGACGACGAGCATCGCGCCGTCGGCGGGTACCGTCTCGACCGCAGCACCCGTTGTGCTCGACGGCGTGCCGATGATCTCGCCACCACCGTACGACGGCGTGCCGTAGACCGGGGTGGAGTACGACTCACCAATCACCCGGTTGCTCTCGACCGGATAGCCGGTCGAGTACTCGCTGCCGCTGGAGTAGGCCGGGGAGGAATAGCCGCCGTACGAGCCACCGCCGTAGGAACCGCCCACCATCCCGACCTTGGGATCGCTGAGAATACTC
>JBAWVV010000272.1:0-6050 GCA_037147115.1 Planctomycetia bacterium
TCATCGTTGACGGCCTGACGGCGAGCGTCGCCGAGATCGTCGCCGCCTGCCTGCAAGACAACGGTCGGGCGGTCGTCGTCGGGAGTCGGACGTTCGGCAAGGGAACGGTCCAGACCGCCGTGCCGCTCTCCGATGGTCGGCATGCCCTCCGGCTGACGACGGCCGAATACCTCCGCCCGAACCTCGCCCCGATCCATCGCCGACCGCACGACCCGGACACCCAGGCCTGGGGCGTGTCGCCCGACCGGGGATATGAACTCACCCCGACCGGCGGCATACTTGAAGTGGTGCGCGACTGGCGGCTGCGCCGCGATGCGGTCCCCAGGCACCCGGCAGCGGGCGCCATCGAATCGGAAGCGGTGGCTGGCGACGCGGATCCGGGATCATCGGCTCTCTGGCCCCGCCATGTCGACCCAGTCCTCGGCCGCGCCGTGGCGGCGATCGGAGCCCGGCGGGCGCTGGCGGGGGAGTGAGTGCGGTTCAGTAAGCCCACCGCCGTTCTGCGAAGTCTAGTCTGGCAAAGAGGAGTAACGACTATGCAAATGCGAGCGACCGTAAGTGTCTCAGACCAGCGGCCTGTAGACCACTGGAATGCAGTTTTTAGACGCCTGATTACGCCCGTGCTTGGACTTTTGCTAGCGGCATTTGTGCTCGCGCCGCTCAACGAAAATGTGCGTGAAATGTTTGCGGCAGCCAAGCAGGCTGATTTCCATGGCTCGTTTCCGGGCAATGTCGTCGCCGCCTGGGACGCGAAGCCTATCGCGAACCGAACGATTTACTACGGGCTGTATCATGCGGCGACCCTTTTTGTGCCATTTACAGATAAAGTGCTGTTTGAGCCGGTAACAAAGATCATCTGCATCGCAATCGCCCTCGCGATATTGGCGATCATGCAGCGATTTGTCTGGCCGGGGTCGAAAAGCGGATCAGCCCCAGGGTTTAATGCTCTCCTGCTCGGGGGAATATCGATTCTGTCCGCTTCGTACTACGTAATCCTAGAGTCGGAGTGGCTTGCGAGCCTTTCCCTTTTGTTAGCGATCGGACTTTCGGTGTCCGAGTCGCGGGGCGCTGCGGTGGCGGCTGGACTCGTCGCAGCCGTACTCTTCCCGCTCAAGGGCGTTACGGTCTTGCTAGTGCCGATCGTGCCGGCAGCGTGGGTCTTGATGGGCCTTGACTGGCGTAGGCGATCGGCCCCTTTCCTGGGGGGGCTCGCGTTGGGGGGTGCCCTCACCGTCGTTTTCTATCTCTTCTATCCCCAATCATGGCAGGATCTCGTCGATTTGTCGGTCTACCAAAACTCTTTCAGAGATTTTTTCCCGGCAAGACGCTTTCTGCGGTCGATCGGAGCGGGGTTTGGGGGGGCGATGAAGCAGGCCCCAATGTTGTATGTCGGGCTTGCCTGCACGATGTTGGTTGCACGAGTAGGCATCGCCAGGCGATCATCAACCGACACGCTCATCCTCCTGGCGGCGTGGGGGTGCGCCGTGGCGATGGTGGTGATCCAGGGGAAGTGGTTTATGTATCACTACGGTGCGGCGATCGTCCCTGCTTTGCTTTCTATTGGGGTGTGGTGTTCCGGTCGATATGCGGCTTGGCGGGAATCGCTCACGAATGCCGTCCGATGGCAGTTTATCGCGCAGGCGTCCTTGGTGAATCTTGTTCTCGCGGCCATCACTTGGAGGTACGCTCCGGAGTATCGAGAAGCGATGCCCTCGGTCTTGGTCGTGTCCACGATCCTTACCATCGCTCTCGTTCATGGCGATCGAGTTCTCTGGTGTCGGAGGTCGATGCCCGCGACTGCGGCCGTTCTCTCTCTCTTCGTCTGGGCCATTTATGCTGCGCCCTGGACGGCCCTAGCGCGGTCAGCCGCGGCAGCCGGCGTCGAGCAGAGCGAGGCTTTCACAGAGCTCGATCGCCAATTCCACCTCACAAGCGAGCCGTCGTTACTGTACCTTGAGTGCGCCGTGGCATCTTATTACCTAGGCACAAAGTCTGCGTTGCGGTGGTTTTATCCCGTTCCCATTCAGAGAGTGCATTCGAATTCGTCGTTATTAACGCGAGACGCTCATGTTCTCGCCGTCCGTGAAGCCATGAGCTATAAAGGGCGATTCGTAATTCTGGACTCAACGTGGATGCGATACGAAGACAGGCACGTGCCTGCGCTGAATGAAAAGCTCGAGTCGGAATATGAATGCGTGTGGGAGTCGGAGATTTTGCACGATAATGGCGAAAAAAATCGCTACCGACTCTTAAAGCGCAGGTGATAGCGACGGGAGTTCTGCAGGGGATATCGTCACGACAACCAGCCTCTGGAAATCGTTGGCCGTTTGATCTGCCGAGATCTCACAAGATATCTCCACCGGAGCTGTCATCCATGGTTCTGGATCAGGGCAGCCCAGAATCATGGCGACTGGCGGGGCGGCTTACGACGGCTTCTTCCGGTAGTCGCCGCGGCTGAAATACTTCTCCAGCCAGACATAGGCCACAATGAAGAAGTACCGGCTCCCCATTTCCCTGATCTTGAGCTTCGCAACGCCACTGCGGCGATTCCGCCACGTGATCGGGATCACCGACCACGAATACCCTCGCACGATCGCCTTGAGGGGAAGCTCAACGGTGATGTTGAAGTGAGGGGAGAGGATCGGCATGCAGCCTTCGATGACCTCCCGACGGTAGCCCTTGAAGGCGTTGGTCGTGTCGTTGAGCCCGTGACGAAAGAGCATCCGCACGAAGAGATTGGCTATGCGGTTGATGGCGAATTTCACCCGCGGGTAGTCGATCACGCCGCCGCCAGGCATGAAGCGACTGCCGAACACGCAGTCGACTCCCTTGTTCAATTCCTGCCAGTAGCGAACGACGTCGCGACAGTCGTCCGACTCATCCGCCATCATGATCACGACAGCGTCGCCCGTGAACGTCTCCAGGCCCTTGCGAATGGCGAGACCGAAGCCGTGCGGGCCGCCATTGTGGACTGGCTTCAGCTCCGGGATCTCCCGGGCAAGCTCGGCGAGGATCGCGCCGGTACGGTCGCTCGATCCGTCGTCGACGACGACGATCTCGTGCGGCACCCCGCGGAGCCGCAGTTCCAGATTGAGGTGGTGCACCGTCGAAGCGATACAACCCTCCTCGTCACGGGCCGGAATTACGATGCTTAATCGTTCGAGCTCATTCACGATCATGGCTTCCTGAGCACGACGATGAATTGCTTTCCGAAAAACCGCCACAGAAATGGGAGTCTGGCATAGAGCCGTACGCCCCACAGGGGAGGGGCGAAGCCCTGGCTCATGGAATAGGGGAGCGTCGTCCCCCACTCATGCTCCACGACAAAGCCGGTCAGCCGGCCGAGTTCGGCGAGTGACTTCTCGGTGAGGGGCAGATAGTGATCCCAGAAGTCCCAATACGCTCCCTGGACGAGCCGAATGTTCGGCCCAACAGCGACCAAACGCCCCGAGGGGCGGAGTGCCCGGTGGGCATGCTCGAGCGTGCGCTGCAGTGTGGCCTTATCGGGCAGATGTTCGAAAAAATTACTCGTGAAAACCAGGCCGAGTGATCCTTCTTCAATCGGCCAAGGGGCCGAGCAATCCTGCTCCAGAAACCGGACTTCCGGCCTGAGGGAGTGCCTGGTGTCGGGATTGAGGTCCATGGCGAGCCGGCCCGGAGCTTCGACCTGGTTGATGAACTCCCCCTGCCCGGCCCCCAGGTCGAGAATCTGTCCATCGGCCGGGAGCCACCGTGCGAACACCGCGCCGATGAGGATCCGCCAAACGGCCAATCGATATTCCTTTTGACCCTCGAAGCGGGTTCGATAGATACGGGCGAGTTCGTCCCCGTCGTGTGTGGCCACGCTCATGATTCGGCAATCTCCGCGAAGATCTCGGAAAGGGGCGTGACTGGCTTCCAATCCCACACCTCGGCGGCCCGCTTGGCGTCGAGCACCACCCAGGGGAGATCAAAGGGACGGGGCGTGGGATCCGAACCGACATCATGCGGCCCGAAGCGGTCGCAGCACCAGGTGCTGAGATTCGCAAGCGAGCAGGCGTTGGAAAGGCCGCCGGAGAAGTTGCAGATCCGCGGGTCGATGTTGCCGCTCTCCCGACCGGGAGCGCCGGCTGCAAACTGCCTCACGATCGCCGCGGTGAGATCGCGGGGATGGAGGAAATCTCGGACCTGCGCCCCAGCGCCGCCAAATCCGATGTACCGCAGTGGCTTCTGGTCGCGCCAGGCCCGTATCCAATAGGCGACGATCCCCTGATCGGCTTTACCGAATTGCCCCGCCCCTGCGAGCACGCCGCAGCGGTTGATCCACACCGCGAAGCCGAAGGCATCGGCGTATTCCAGGGCGACAAGCTCCGCGCACCGCTTCGAGACCCCATAGAGCGACAGCGGTGGCGCCGTCGAGAAGGATTCCGCGATCCCCTGGCCGCTCAAGCCCGGCGTCTCGCTGCACGCCCGCGGTGTGGGAGCAAACGCGCCGTCGACCGTCTCGACGGCAAGTGCCGCAAGCGGTGCGATCGAGTAGACCCGGCTCGTGCTGAGCAGAACGAGCCCCGCGCTGTGCGCCTTGCAGAACTCGAGGACGCGGAGCGTGCCGATGAGATTGTGATCCATGACCCCGAACGAAGACACCGCCCCGCCGACGCCGGCTAGGACGCTCGGCTCGGCGGCGCAGTCGAGCACCCAGTCAACGCGGCCGATCCCTGCGAGATTGTCCTCGCTGCGGATGTCCCCCTCGACGACCTTCACGCCGAGGCGGCGGAGCGGTTCGACGTTGCCCCGGCTCCCGTCGCGGAGGAAGTTGTCGAGGCCGACGACCTCGAGCCCCTCGATGGCTTCCAGCAGGGGCGGGATCAGCGTCGATCCGACGAACCCGCACGCCCCGGTGACGAGCAGCCTCATCGCTCACTCCATCCGCGGACGATCTCGGTGAAGATGTCGTCGAGGCTCTTTTGGAGCTGCCAGTGGGGGTAATGGGCCTGGATCTTCGCGAGGTCGGAGATGTAGCAGATGTGATCCCCCTCCCGATTCGCGTCGACGTAGCTCCACTCCATCTTCCGGCCCGAGAGTTGCTCGACGCGATCGAAGGCCTCGAGGATCGAGCAGCTGTTGCCCCGCCCGCCGCCGAGGTTGTAGACCTCGCCGCCGCGCGGTGCCGCGATGAAGGCCTCGATAAATCTGGCCACGTCATGGGCGTGAATGTTGTCGCGGACCTGCTTCCCCTTGTAGCCGTAGACGCTGGAGGCCCGCCCCTCGAGATTGCACTTCACGAGGTAGCTGAGGAAGCCGTGGAGCTCGACCCCGCAGTGCGCCGGCCCAGTCAGGCAGCCCCCCCGCAGGCAGCAGGTCGGCATGGCGAAGTAGCGGCCGTACTCCTGGACCATCACGTCCGCGGCGACCTTCGAAGCCCCAAACAGCGGGTGCTTGCTCTGATCAATGCGATAAGTCTCGGGGATCCCGTCCCGCCAGGCCGGATCGGCGTAGTCCCAGCGGGTGTCGAGCTCGACCAGCGCGAGTTCGTTCGGGGCGTCGCCGTAGACCTTGTTGGTGCTCATGTGCACAAACGGCGACTCCTTCACGCTTCGCCTCGCCGCTTCGAGGAGATTGAGCGTACCGACGGCGTTGGTGTCAAAATCGTCGAAGGGAATCGCAGCCGCCCGGTCATGGGAGGGCTGGGCTGCGGTATGGACGATCGCATCGGGCCGCAGGTCGGCGATGAGCCGGAGAACTCCCTCGCGATCGCGGATGTCGATCTCATGGTGGGTGAAGCGGGGGAGCGCCGACAGCATCCGCTCCTGGTTCCAGCGGGTGTCGCCGGCGGGACCGAAGAACACGGCCCGCTGGTTGTTGTCGATGCCGTGGACGGCCCAGCCGGAATCGTGGAAGTGGGTTGCCACCTCACTGCCGATCAGGCCCGACGATCCCGTCACGAGCAATCGCTTCACCGTCATCTGTGTCTCCCCGCCGGCTCAGGTTACGACAGCTCTCCAGGGGCGACTGGATCACGCCAGTTGCGCCGAATCGCTGCCCCGTCTCCCGAAGTCTCTGCCCAAGAG
>JBAWVV010000273.1:0-6022 GCA_037147115.1 Planctomycetia bacterium
GGCCCGGCCGGCGCTGACCGCCAGCAGGACGATGATCGCGGCCGCACGGACGAGGCGGTGCGAACGTGTGGGGAAACCAGAGACGCTGCAGTTCATGGTCGGCTCCTCTGCCGGGGCACTCGAGAGACTCTTTGGATCGAAGGATGGGAGGATGAACGCGGGGACATTTCCCCCCTCGGACCCGCTCCCCGCACCGTCGTGGCAAAGAGTATAGTTTGCCTAGCCCCCCTCTTTCCAACCACGTTGCTGGACGATTCCTGGCCCCGATTCCCCCACGCTTTGCTCCACGCTGTTTGTTTCCCTCCTTCGGACCCGCGTCATGGCCAACCCCTCTCGTGCGAAGTCCCCTGCCCCCACGCGGCCCACAGCCGACGTGATCCTCGTCGCCAGTGGCGATCTGCGGGAGGGGGCCAACAAGGTCTGCTGGCCGGCCCAGAAGCAGATGGAGGGGGATCTGACGCGGGCCTTCGCCGCCGCCGGCCGGACGCTCGTCCGCGGCCACGCCCCGTCGAAATTGCGCGGCCACGGCTTCATCGCCAGCGCCCGCGAGGGGATCGAGGTGTTTTCGAAGATCGATCCGACCGCGCCGCTGGTGGTTGCGGAGGCGGTCTGGCAGTACTCCAACCACGTTCTCCCCGGGCTCTCGAGTCACTCCGGGCCGATCCTCACCGTTGCCAACTGGTCGGGGCAGTGGCCGGGACTTGTCGGGATGCTCAACCTCAACGGCTCGCTCACCAAGGCGGGCGTCCCCTACGCCACGCTCTGGGCCGACGACTTCGCAAGCGCCGCCTTCCAGCGCCACCTCGAATCATGGCTCGCCACCGGCAAAGTCCGCCACGACACGAGCCATGTCGTGCCGGTGGCGGCGGTCAAAGTGCCTGCGAAGCTCGAACAGATCGGCACGGGGATCGCCGCGGAGCTCCGCGAAAAGAAGGCCCTCATGGGGGTCTTCGACGAGGGGTGCATGGGGATGTACAACGCGATCATTCCCGATCGGCTCCTCCACGCCACTGGGGTCTTCAAGGAGCGGTTGAGCCAATCGGCCCTCTACCACGAGACGACGCAGGTTTCCGATAGCGAGGCCCGCGAGGTCTTCCGCTGGCTCGAGTCGGCCGGGATGACGTTCCACTTCGGGAAGGATGAGGCCGCCGACCTGACCCGCGCCCAGGTGCTGACGCAGTGCCGGATGTACATCGCCACGCTCCGCCTCGCGGATCGCTTCGGCTGCGACCTCGTCGGCATCCAGTATCAGCAGGGCCTCAAGGATCTCCTCCCAGCCAGCGACCTCGTCGAGGGGATGCTCAACGATTCGAAGCGGCCGCCGGTCTGTGCCCCAGGCTCCACGAAGCCGATCTTCAAGGGGAAGCCGCTGACCCACTTCAATGAGGTCGACGAATGCGCCGGCCTCGATGGCCTCCTCACGCAACGAGTCCACGAGGCCCTCGGTGAGCCGACGGAGAACACGCTCCACGACATCCGCTGGGGAGACTGGGACCGCTCGAACACCACCGACCAATGGGTGTGGGTGTTCGAGATCTCAGGCGCCGCGCCCCCGGCCCACTTCATCGGCGGCTGGAAGGGGGCCCACGGCTACCGCCAGCCTCCGATGTATTTCCGCCTCGGCGGCTCGACCCTCGCCGGCGTCAGCAAGCCGGGGGAGATCGTCTGGAGCCGGATCTGGGTCGACGGCACCGGGGCGGCCGAGAAGCTCTGCATGGACATCGGCCGGGCGAGCGTCATCAAGCTCCCCGAGGAGGAGACGCAGAGGCGCCTCGACTCGACGACGAAGCAGTGGCCGATCATGCACGCGGTCACGCACGGCGTGTCGCGCGACCAGATGATGGCCCGCCACAAGGCGAACCACGTCCAGGTGGCTTATGCCAAAGACGCGGCCGGCGCCGACCGCTGTGCGCTGGCCAAGGCAGCCACTGCCCGGGCCCTGGGGATCGACGTTGTCTTCTGCGGCACCCGCAGCGCGGGGGCCACGGCAAGCAGCCGCTGGGACCACTGAACCGGGACCACTGCTTCTGGGGCAACTGCTCCGCGGCTCCAACAGGTCCTTTGTCAGTCGATCGGCACCGGGTAGCCGGGGTTCTCCCGTGGCGAGAGCGTCACGCCGGCGATCGCCACCGTCGGATCGTCGACGCGGTGAACCTTCACCTCGCCGGCCGACACCGAATAGAGGAAGTCGCCGATCCGCACGCCCCGCTCGACGGCGCCGCTTGCATGGCTGATCTCGCCGAGGAGTGAGAAGGCACCATCGGCCGCCAGATCGACCCGGAAGACAACCAGCCCCGTGCTCCCGCTCCACCAGTCCCCCTGCTGCACCGGGAGCGTCAAAATCCCCTGCTCGGGGAACCAGGCCAAAGCGTGGTGATCCCACAGGGCGCTCGACCACGACTGCCAGCCGTCCCCGGCGAAGGTGTAGGTCGACGCCCGCCGCGGCTTGGCCGGGTCGCTGACATCGAACACTGATAACTGCAGGCCGAGGACGCGGCCGGTGGTCGGGTCGACGTCGCGGCCGACACCGAGGAGGTGGGTGGCGTCGAGCGGTTGGAGATAGGAGGAGAAGCCGGGCACTTTCAGCTCGCCGACGACCTTTGGCCGGGTGGGATCGGCCAGATCGATGACAAACAGCGGGTCGACCTGCTTGAAAGTGCTCACGTAGGCGACGTCGCCGACGAACCGACTCGAATAGATCCGTTCCCCCTTGGCGAGATCCTGGACGGCGCCGACGGTGACGAGATTTCCGTCCGACTCTCCGAGGACAAACACGCCCGCGGAGGAATTGGTGAAGTTCCAGTCGCCGCCGCTGCCCCAATTCGTTGTCGCCACGCGCAGAAAGCCATCATGCTCATCGAGCGAGAACTGATCGAGCGTCGTCCCTGCCACGGACCCCATCGACTCAAGCGCCACGCCGCTGGCGCCGAGATCGAAGTGGTAGATGTTCGTCGTCACGCCGTGGTCGCGGGCATCCCACCAGCTCCCCCAATTGGCCGCCGAGACATAGAGCCCGGTCGCGGAGGCGTAGACCGTGCCAGAGATCCCGGCGACGCTCGTCGACGATTCCGGGCCGGCCGTGTCGTCGGTGATGTCAAACTCGACGACCGACAGCAGCGTGGCCGCTTGGAAATCGAGGGGAACCCAGGTGTGGTCGACGGTGACAAGCTGGCCGGAGGTCGTCACGCCCGAGGCCGCGGTGACGGTGTAGGTCGGTAGAGCATGGTCGCTCCACGCCTTCTCGAGCCGGGCCCGGTAGGCGGCCGCGTCCTCGTAGACATACATCGACCCCCACGGCGGGACGATGTCGATCGGGGGGAGGATCGTCGTGACTCTTGCATCGGCATCGGTGAAGCTCACCGGATCGGCGGTGAACGGTGGGGTCGGATTGCCGTCGGTGCCCCCCACTGGCAGCAGCGCCGGCGCGGGGATGTCGAGGTTGTCCTGGGCGACGACGAACACGCGGCCGTCGATCTCGCGGGCATCTTGGAGCCAGCCGTCGAGGGCCGTCTTTTCGAGGATCTTCGGCGCCGACGGGTTGGCAACATCGATCACGGTGACGATCACCTGCGGCGTCCACTGCCCCGCGCCCCACCACCCGAAGCGCCCGACGATCGGCTGCGCTGTCCCGTCGGTGGCTGTCCAGAGGTTGTTCTGCGAGATCACCGTCAACCGGCTGCCGTGAAGAAAGAGCGACCGCTCGTCGCCGTCGACAGTCACGTGGCTCGACACCGCGAGGGAAGCGGCGGGCCAGGCGCTGACGATATCGACGCCATCGCCGGCGATCACGTAGAGCGACCGGCCGTCGGTCTTGACGATGTCCCCTTCGTCGACGCCGGCGACCTGGTTGTTCGTGCCGGAGAAGTCGGCGTTGCCTCCGGATGGCGCGGGGCTCAGACCGGAGGCCGCAACATCCCCATCACGGACGGTGTAGGCGATCGGCCACCACGGCACCCTCTGCCCGAGCTGTGTGCCCCACTGCTTCATGGCGGTGTCGAGATACCAGCTCTTGAGTTGATCGGCGCTTGTCAAAGTGTGGAGCGGATTGGTGCTCTCGTTGCCGATCAGCTTCTCGCCGGCGGCGAGCCGCACCTGATCGACCCCCTTCACGCCAAAGAACTGGTCGGTGCCGGGGCCGCCGACGAGCAAGTTCTGCCCGGCGCCTCCGCGGAGCGTGTCACGCCCAGCGTCGCCACGGAGTTTGTCGTTGCCGGTGCCGCCGACGATCGCGTCGTCGCCGCCCCCCCCCTCGATCGCATCGTCACCGCCGCCGCCGTTGAGGCTGTCGTTCCCCGGTCCACCCTCGATGTGGTCGGCCGCGTTCCCCCCCTGGATCGTATCGTTCCCCGCGCCCCCCACGAGCCAGGTGCGGATCTTCGTGTTGCCGGGGATGTCGATCGTGATCGTGTCGTCGCCGCGGCCCCCGAAGACGTGGATCACGCGCACCGCCGCCTCGCGGCGCGTGCTGACGACGGTGCCGTTGACGGTAGCGCGGAGCAGCGCGGCATTGCCCGGGTCGCGGTCGACGACGATCGTGTCGTCGAACTGTCCCGTCACCCGGTCGCCGGTGATCCGCCACAGGGCGGTGCCGATGTCGGCCGCCATCGGGAGGCGTGCCTCGAGCGCTTCAAACATCGCAAGCAGCCCCGCCCCCGATCCCTGCAGTGAGCGGCCGGCTCGCCCCCGGCACGACATCGGCTTGGAAGGACGTCGACGGGAGGGTGCCATGGCGGGCCTCGGGAGAGAATGGAGCGGGGGCGTAATCCCTCTTTATCCCCTGAGCGTAGGGGGTCGACCGCGCCGCCGCAATGGCCACGGGGCGGCGGGCTGCTCCCCTTTCATGCGCTCGGGGTAGTATCCTGCCGTTCCCCCCGTTTGCCCCGCTTTCCCGTTCGGTGACCTCCCGGGGGAACCGGCGTCGGCGTCGGGCGCGGGGAGGACCGCCCGCGGTCGTTGCGGCCCCCCGAACGCCCGTCGAACTCATCGCCCAAACCTCGCTGGAAGCCCCCATGACAAGCGCCACCTCCACGCCATCGCCCCGCGGATTCCTCGGCATCGACGCCGGCACCCAGGGGCTGTCGGTGATCTTTACCGGCGGCGATCTGAAAATCCTCGGCACGGGGGAAGCAGGCTACGAGATGGTGCCGGGCCTCGGGCCGGAATGCTACGAGCAGGCTCCGGCCGACTGGGAGCAGGCGATTGGCCTGGCGATGGCGGCCCTGCGGAAGGACCTTGCCGCCAAGGGGATCGAGTTGGCCGTGGCAGCAATCGGCATCTCCGGTCAGATGCATGGCGAGGTGCTCGCCGATTCCAAGGGAACGGCGCTTGCGCCGGCGCGGCTGTGGTGTGACGGTCGCAACGAGGCCGAAGCCGCCGAGCTCACGGCGCTGCTTGGCGTGAAGATGCCGAAGCGGATCACCTCCGCCCGCTTCCTGTGGACGGTCCGCCACCGCCCCGACCTCGCCCGCCGCACCGCCCATCTCACCACCCCCGCCGGCTGGATCGCCTTCCGTCTGACGGGCCAATGGCGCCTGGGGATTGGGGATGCCGCCGGGATGTTTCCGATCGATCAGTCGACGCTCGATTACGACCAAAGACTCCTTGCCGATTACGACCGTCTCGTCGCCGCTCAACCGAGCGGTCCGTTTCCAAAGCTCGCCGCTCTCCTTCCGAAGGTGGCGAAGGCGGGCGAGGATGGGGGCACACTCGACGCCCACGGCGCCGCGCTGCTGGGGCTACCCGTCGGCACGCCGCTTGCGCCTGCGGAGGGCGATCAGCCGGCGGCGCTGGCCGGCTCGCTCATCGGCGCCGCTGGGCAGGTATCGATGAGCTTCGGCACGAGTGTCGTGGCCAACTCGGTTGGCGACCGGGCCTTTCAGGGGATCTCGCGCGCGGTCGATCACTTCTGCGCTCCCGACGGCAAGCCGATCAACATGGTCTGGATCCGCAACGGCACGACGCCGATGAACACGGTCGTGGGGATGTTCGGCCTCGCCGGCGCTGGCTCAGGCGGCAAGGCTTT
>JBAWVV010000274.1:0-6010 GCA_037147115.1 Planctomycetia bacterium
GCTTCGAGAAGGAGCCCGAGGAGGAGGAGCGGCGTCAGCCAGCGCCCCAGCCCCTGCCAGGCCACTGGCCGCGGGGCTGTCCAGACGTCGCTCAAGTCGAGCCGCTCGACGCCGCCGCTGGCCAGCGCCGCAGCGCGGACCTGATCGCGAGCCCGGGGATCAAACGTCCATTCGGGATCGACCGTGACATCGAGCGGGCCCGCCGAGAGCACCGCGTCGCCCACGGTCACCGCCCCGCGGAGGAAGTCGGTGTCGGTGAGCTCGAAAGAGGCGCTGTACGTTCCGGGGGCGATCCGCTCCCAGGGGATCGCAGCGCTCGTGCCCCCGCTGCCGCGGGCGACCGCCAATTTTGGCGCGGCCACTGCGAGCCGATCGGCCCAGGACTCATCGTGATGAAGCTCGAACCGGACCCGACTGCCGTCGACGGTTGTCCGCAGCCCGATCCCGTCCGGGGAAGAGGGGCCGATGAGCCAGCGGCCGAGCGTGCCCACCAGCGCCGTGCAGCCTTCCCAGGCCCGAGTCGATTCGGAATGTTCGCCACCGAGGGGAAAGGCGACGGATGCGGCCCGGCCGGCACCCCGCTGCCAGAAAGCCACCAGTGGGGCGGCATAGTCGTCGTTCGAGACGGCGGCCTGCGCGGCCTGGGCCTTCAGATAGACGAGGTTGTAGGCGGGGATCGTCGCCGGCCAGTCGAGCGGGCTGGCGGCGATCTCGAGCCATCCGGGAGTGCCGTTGACGCCGACGGGGTCGTCGAGGAACGCTGAGCGCGCGATCGTCGCCGTCTCCATCTGAAACAGCGCCGGAAGCTCGGCGGCATCGGCATTGAAAAACACCCGACCGTTGCCGAGGCGGGCGACGTCGCGGAGGAACTCGGCGTCGGAATCCGTCTCCGAGCCGAGCCCGATCACGCTCACGGTGCACTTCGCCGCCGTCATCTCCGCCAGGAGCGCCTTGTACTCCCCCGGCTCTTCGGCGTCGGCGGCATCGGCAAACAGGATCACGTGCCGCTGGCCGACGTCAGCGCTTTGCAGCATCGACCAGGCCGCCTTGAGGCCCGTGTAACAGTAGATCCCGCCGCCGCCGCTGGTTACGCGCCGCGTGGCACTGATGAGCCGCTGGCGGTTGGGACCGACGGCGACGAGCCCGTCGGAGAGGGGATGGGGAGCGGAATCGACGGGGATTACCGCCACGAAATCGCTCTCGCCGAGGAGCTCGATCGACCGCGCGGCACCGTCGTCGGCGAGGCTCATTTTCGTTCGCCCCGTGCCGGGGGCGGTCATCGCCATGCTCCCGGAGCGATCCAAAACGATCGCCATCGCCACCGCCAGCTTGCGGTGCTCCTCCTTCAACTCCATCGTCACCGGGAGGAGCTCGGCAATGGCCGAGCCCGACCAGCCACCACCAGCGAAGGAAAACCGGCCGCCGATCATCGCCAGCCCCCCTCCCTGCTCAGTGACGAAGAAGTCGAGGCCGCGGACGAAGGCCGGGTCGAGGCGGTGGGCCGGGACGTTGTCGAGGATCACCCCCTTCGCCCCGGCGAGCATCCCGACGTGAACCTTGGCGAGATCGGTCACTTCCTCGACCTCAATCCCCTGGGCCCGGAGGAGCGTGGCCAGCGGGGAGGGCTCGTAGCCGGAGACGACGAGGACACGCGGGCCGCCGACGACCTCGATCCAGCGTTCGGCGACGTCGTTGCCGGGATGGGCGTCGCGCTCCGGGAGGATGCGGACGGAATACCGATGGCTCCCCGGCTGCGCGAGCCGGTCGGCAAATCGGACGCGGGCCTGACCGTCGATCACGTCGGCGGTGAGCCTGGCGATCGGCTCGCCGTCGCGCGCTACCTCCACCGGCACGGTCGCATCGACGGGGCCACGGATGACAGCACTGACGATCAGCCCCTCGCGGGGGAGGACGCGCCGTGGCATGTCGATGGATACGATCGCGTAATCGGCGTCGAGCGATGGCGGGGGAAAGCGGAGGTCGAGCGGTACGCCGCGCTTGACGAGCGTGTCGGCGAGGCCGTCGACCGGCTCGGTGGCGAAGCCGTCGGTGAGGGCGAGAAGCCGGGAAGCGCGGTCGGGGCGGATCTGGGCGAGGGCATGGAGGGCCGCCGACTTCAGCCGCGTGGCGCCGGTGCGCCCGGCGTACTCGGTGGCCGCGGCACCAGCGCGGAGGATCGCCCCTCGCGTCACGGCCTCGTCGGCAAAGTCGACGACGATCAGCCGATCGTCGCGCCCCTTCGACGCTGTCAAGATCGTCTCCCATTCGGTGAGGCGGGGCCCGAGGGCCTCGGTCGCTGAATCGGAGCGATCGACGAGGAGCCAGACGTCGAGTCCGTCCCCTTGCCTACGGATTTGCGGACTGGCCAAAAGTAACACGACCAGCCCCAGGCAGAGCGCCCGGAGAGGGCGCGTGAGCCCGAGAGCCCGCCACTGCCATCCCGCAACGACGAGCACCGGCACGAGGAGAAACCAATGGGGGGCAAGAAAGCGGATCATGCTGCGCCTCCCGCGGCCGCCGCGCCGCGCCGCGAGTGTGGCCATCCCCAGGCGACAAGGAGGGCCGCGGCCACCAGCGCCAGCCAGCCGGGGAGGAAAGGATCGGCGACCGATTGCCGACGGGCGAGCTCAAGACGCACCTCATCGACGGTGTCGGCCGGGCCGGCCGCGCGGAAGTCCGATTCCCGGGGATCGGCCTGTTGGGTCGCGCCGTGGAGCAGCGGCGGCGCAGAGGCTTCGCTGTCGCGCGGGGCGACGGCGAAGAATCCGGCGTCGGCCGGCGCTCGTCCCCGGAAGGGCTGCGCGCGCGGCCGGGACGCTGCGCTTGACTCTGCGGCGGGGCCCGCGAGCGCCTCGACGACAAGCGTTGCCGCCAGCGCCGGCATCGGGATCTCCTCCTCGGCCTGGAAGGTGTCGGCCCACGGCCGCTCGATCCGGCCGCGGACGCGCTCCACGAAGCGCTCGAGGAGAACGACGAGCGCTGGGGTCCGGGCCGCGGTCGAGGCGTCGAGGTCGACATTGATCAGGAGGAGGTCGCTGACAGCGCCGCTTTCCGCGATCCTCTTGCGCACAAGGACCAGCGGCCTGGCCCCTTTCCAGACCAGCGGCTCGTCTCCTTCGCCGGGAGTGATCGGCCCGGCGGGGCCGGAGAGAAAACCGTTCCAGGCGAGATCGCGGACGAGCGGATGATCCTCGATGGAAAGCGGCGCCGGATCAAGAACCATCGGGCGCGGGGGGGCCGGTGCTTCGCCAGTTTCGTCACTGGCGCTCTTCTCGCCATTCGCGGCCTCCTCTAGGCCGGCGTCGGCGATGGCAGAAGTCGCGGGGGCCGCGGCGGCAACCTGGATGGCTGCGACCTGGACGGCTGACCCGGTCCCCGCGGTGCCCAACGGCTCGACGACGAGATCGGCGCTGTCGCCATCGGCCACGGTCTCGACGAACGTTGCGGCCGCGAGCATCCGGCCGAGGACGTCACCGCCGGGCGTGCCGGCGCGGATTGCGACGCGCACCCTCCGCGGCACCGGTCGGGCTATCGCTATTGCGTCATCGAGCGCGAAGCGGTCGGGGCCGATGTCGAGGAGCACCCGCTCGGCGCCGGCAGGCCACGCCCCGGTGAGTGTCTTCGTCTCCCCTGGCGCAAGATCGATGTCGATCGGTGCAGGCGTCGGAGCCGTGGGGAGCCCGGCGGCGGGGCCGGTGAGGATCGTGAGCTGGCGCCGGCTGGGAAGCTGGCCTCGATTGGCGACGATCGCCCGCCAGCGTGAGGATGGACCGCCGGAGGAGGCGCTCGGCGCCGCGTCTGCGGAGACGTCCGCGCCGACGAATCCCGTGTTGTCGATCGGCGTGCCGACAGAGAGGAGGGCGACGCCGGGGGGAACGGCAATGTCGCGGTCGGTAACGAGGATCACCGCCCCGCGATTGGCCGGCGTTAGGGCTTGCGCTACCGCCAGCGCCGCGGTGAAGTCATGCGTGCCGAGCGTCGGCTGCCACTGGGGAAGTGCGCCGAGGAGATCGGCGAGGGTGTCACCGGCATGGAGAGGGGGGCGGCGCGGCCCGGTTTCGAGGAGGTGCCAGTCGGTGTGACCGGCGACGGCCCCGAGCCGCTCAAGCACCCGCTCGAGGGCCGCGATGGTTGGCGCTCGGAAGGCCGCCATCGACGCCGAACTGTCGAGGACCACCGCCACGGTCTGCCGCGAATCGGCGCGGATGAAGCGCGGCTCGACGAGGAGCCAGGTGAGGGCGAGGCTGGCGAGGAGCTGCATCCAGAACGGCACCGCCTGCCGGAAGCGTTCAAGGCGGATTCCGCCGGTGGGGAGCGGCCCGGCATGCTCGAGGAGGAAGAGCGTGCTCGTCACGACGCGCCGCGAGCGCTGCCGCAGGCTGTGGATGGCGACGAGGAGCGGCACGGCGGCCAGCGCCAGAAATCCCCACGGATTGGCAAGCACGATCCCCACGCCTTGCTCCTCTCCGTGCTTGTCAGTCGGTCTCGAGAACACCACCAGGGATCGCCTCGACGCGGACCGCATCGAGAAACGTCCCCACGTCACCGATCCGGGCCATCCCGATCCCGTGCCGCACACACGACTCGCGCCAGGCGGTGAAGTGCCGCCGGTAGGCCGCGCGGTAGCGGGCAAGGAGGGCATCGTCGACCGCCTGGAGCCGGCGGGTGCCCGCTTCGCAATCCTCGAACTCGACGTTTCCCGTCCAATCCGGATCGCTCTCACCCCGCGCCGTCGGCACGAGCACGATCGCCCGCCCGCCGCCGGCGGCGAGTGTGGCCGTGGCCTGATGCGGCGGTGAGGGATCGAGAAGATCGCTGACGAGGAGGCGCAGAGAGCCGGGGCGGAAGCGAACCCGACGGAGCTCGTTGGCGAGGAGGGGGGCGCTTGCCGGTCCGGTGCCGCGCGGCGTGGGCCAGGCATGGGCGCGGGCCCGATCGAGGTCGATCTCCTCAGGCGCCGCGCCCCGCGCTAGACGGATGATCCGGATCTGCCCGCCCGAGGCAAGCGCGCTCTCGATCGTGAAGTAGGTCAGCTCCCAGGTCCGGCGCCCCTTGCCGGCGCCGAGCTCCATCGACGGGCTGTGATCGAGGACGAGGTCGATCCGCGGCGAGACCTCCTCGCGCCACAGCTTCACGGTGGCGGTGCCGGTGCGGGCGTAGGCCTGCCAGTTGATGTGGCGCGGATCGTCGCCAGGGCAATAGTGGCGATGGTCTTGAAACTCGAGCGAGCTCCCAGTGCCCCGGCCGGCCGCGACGCCGCTGCTGCCTGTCCAACGCGCATGGCGGAGGGGGAGCCGGACGATCGCCGCCGCCCCCTTCATCGCCGCGTGGATCTCGGCATGGCTCATGCCGGAAGGCTCCGGCGCGGCGCGGCGGGAAGGGCAAGGGCCGCCGCCACCCGGCGATCGACGGCGGCAAGCTCCCGAAGGAAGCGGGGAACCACGAACACGAGGGAGAGGGCCGTCGTCCCCAACGCCAGAGCGATCATCGGCTCGATCATCGGCTCGGCGGCGCCACCGCCGGATCTCAGGGTGATGAGATTCAGAAGCGCCGCCAGCGGGAGGAGATTTGTCAGGGCGCGGAAGATCTCCACCCCGGAGGTGTTTGAGAAGCCGAGCGGGGATTGGTAGAAAAAGATGACCAGCGAAAAGATCTGGACGCCGATGAACACGAGCCTCCGCGTCTTTCCGGCAGGAAAGCGGAGCATAACGGGGAGCGGAAAGAGGATCGCCGCCACCCCGAGAACGAACGTCTCCGGAATCCGCGCCGTGAGGGGGAGACCGGGAGACCCGCCGAACACTGCCAGTCCTAGAAACGGCGCGGCAAGGAGCGTGAAGCAGATCGCTGTCGCCCATCCAGGCGTGAGGACCATGGCGGCGAGGCGACCGAAGAGCCCGAGCCGGGCAAAGGGCGCGTGGATCGAAGCCAGCTCGACCGGGTCGCTCGTCAATTCGGCAATCGCGATCCCTGCCACGAGGAGCACCGTCACCGTGATCACAAACGCCGCCGA
>JBAWVV010000275.1:0-6004 GCA_037147115.1 Planctomycetia bacterium
CGAGGAGGATCTATGGATCCCGCCGGCCGAGGTCGATCGTCGCGTCATCCCGGTGCGCTTTGGCGATTACCGCCGGCTGTTTGCCAGGATGCGGCGGGGTGGGTCGGCGGAATGAACGCGGCGTTCCCTGCCTCGAGCGCGGGGGCAGACGCGCCCCCCGACGACGGCGATCTCCACTCGGCGCGGCCGTGGCCGCCGGGGCGCGTGCTCGTCGTCACGGCGACCTACAACGAGCGCGGATCGATCGCGGGGCTCGTGACGCGCGTCCTTGGGATTGACGCCCCCCTCCAGATGCTCGTTGTCGACGACGACTCCCCCGACGGCACGGGGGAGCTGGTCCTCGAGCTCGCCCGCACCGAGCCGCGCCTCCATGTGCTCGTGCGCCGCGGCCGTCGCGGCCTAGGCTCCGCGATCATCGAGGGCTTCCGGATGGCCAGCGCCCACGGGTTTGCCGTCGCCTTGAACATGGATGCCGACTTCAGCCACGACCCCGACGACATTCCCCGGCTCCTGGCGGCGCTCGAGCCGCTCGGCGCGGAGCCGGCGGCCGTAGCGCTCGGGTCGCGGCGCGTCGCCGGGGGGCGGATCGTCGGCTGGCCGCTCTCGCGCCGCGTCACGAGCGTGCTCGTCAATTGGTACGCACGCTGGGTCCTCCGCCTCCCGGTGCACGATTCGACGACCGGATTCCGTGCCGTCAGGCTCGGGTTCTTCGAGCGCCTTTCCGGCCCGTTTGAGACGGGGTATGCCGTCCTCGAAGACATGCTCATTCAGGTCCACCGGGCCGGCGGGAGAATCATCGAGGTGCCGATCACGTTCACCGATCGCACCGTGGGGGAGAGCAAGGCGGGGCTGCGTCAGCGCTGCGAGGCGGGCTTGGCGCTGCTCCGGATGGCGCTCCGCGCGTGGCGGCCCTGAATCGCGCCGCAGCGTTCATTCCGGCAACCGGGGTCCGCGAAGGACCCTTCCCGCGGAAAGCTACACTCACCCAGTCCGATAGTCGTTCCAGCTTTTCCGGAGCATCTCCATCATGCCTGCCCGCAGACCGCGCATCGGCATCCTCACCGGTGGCGGGGATTGCCCGGGGCTCAATGCCGTCATCCGGGCGGTGGTGAAGAGTGGCCACCGCCTGGGATACGAGACCGTCGGATTCCTCCGCGGCTACGAGGGGCTCGTCGATCCGGTCGCCTGGACGCCGCTCGATCCGGCGGTCGTGGCGAACATCCTCACCCAGGGGGGGACAATCCTCGGTTCCTCGAACACCGGCCGGTTCACGGCGCTGGTCGGGGAAAACGACCGCGTGGCGATCGATCCAAAGCTCCTCACGGCGGCGGCGACGACGCTCGAGCAGTTGGGGATCTGCGGGCTGGTGTGCGTCGGCGGCGATGGCTCGCTGTCGATCGCCCAGCAGTGCCACGAGCATGGCATGCCCGTCGTCGGCGTCCCGAAGACGATCGACAACGATCTCGGCGCCACGGCGTTCACCTTCGGCTTCGATTCGGCCGTGGCGACCGCCACCGACGCCCTCGATCGGCTCCACACCACCGCCGCCAGCCACGAGCGCGTGATGGTGCTCGAGGTGATGGGGCGGCATGCCGGCTGGATCGCCCTCCATGCCGGCATCGCCGGCGGGGGCGACGTCATCCTCCTCCCTGAGATCGACTGGGATTTTGACCACGTTTGCCGGGCGGTGACCGCGCGCGAGGCGGAAGGGAAGCGCTACACGCTCGTCGTCGTCGCGGAGGGAGCGCGGCTCCCGGGGGGGGCCTCGGTCCACGCCGGCGACAACGGGCAGCGCCGACAGGTGCGGCTCGGCGGCGTGGGGGACGTGGTCGCCGGCGAGATCGCCAGGCGACTCGGCCGTGAGGTTCGCGCCGTCGTTCTCGGGCATCTCCAGCGCGGCGGGGCCCCGACAACGTTCGACCGCGTCCTCGCCACGCAGTTCGGAGCCCACGCCGTGCGGCTGATCCACGAAGGGCGCTTCGGGGAGATGGTCTGCTACCGTCCCCCCGACATCGCCAGCGTGCCGATCGCCGCGGCCGTCAGCCGGTTGTCGCTGGTCGACGTCGGAAGCTCGGCGGTCCTCGCGGCCCGGGCCCTGGGGATCTCGTTTGGCGATGACCCCCCCGCCACCCGGGCCTGTGCCGGCTGATGCGCTGCCGGCTGGCCGGGACCGCCAGCAGCGGGGGGAGACACGCGGTGACCCACGGCGTGGTCGCCGATCGGGTATCATCGCGACCTTTCGGGGATTTTTCTGGCGCGGGTTTCCGCGCAGGGTATGGCGCATTTGGGGGAGCATTGATGAGCGAAGCACAGGGGCCGGCCGGGACCGTCGCAAGCGTCATGACCGAAGAGCGGATGTTCCCGCCGCCGGCGGAGTTTTCCGCCCGGGCGCGGATCGGATCGCTCGAGGAATACCGCCGGCTCTACGACGCGGCGAAGGAGGATCCGGAGGGCTTCTGGGGGGAGCGCGCGGCGGCCCTTCCCTGGACGACGCCCTACACGAAGGTCCTCGACTGGCATCCCCCCGCGGCGAAGTGGTTCGTGGGGGGGCGGCTCAATGCCTCAGCCGCCTGCCTCGACCGGCACATTGCCGCCGGCAAGGGGGAGAAGACGGCGCTGAAGTGGGTCGGCGAGCCGACCGGCGAACGCCGCGAATACACCTACCGCCAGCTCCACGCCGAGGTCTGCCAGGTGGCGGCCGGCCTGCAGAAGCTCGGCATCAAGCCGGGCGAGGTGGTGTCGATCTACATGCCGATGACCCCCGAGCTCGTGATCGCGATGCTCGCCTGCGCCCGCATCGGTGCCGTCCACTCCGTGATCTTCGGCGGCTTTTCCAGCGAGGCGATCGCCGATCGCAACCAGGACGCCCGCGCGGTGGCCGTGATCACGGCCGACGGCGGCTGGCGGCGCGGGGCGAGTCTCCCCCTCAAGAAAAACGTCGACATCGCCGTCGAGAAGAGCCCGACGGTGCGGCATGTCGTTGTTCTCAAGCGCACCGGGCAGCCGGTCGAGATGGTCGCCGGCCGCGATATCTGGTGGCACGACCTCGTCGCGGGGATGCCGACCGACACGGCGCCAGAGCCGATGGATTCCGAAGCGCCGCTGTTTATCCTCTACACGAGCGGTTCGACGGGGAAGCCGAAGGGGATCAAGCACTCCACCGCCGGCTACATCCTCTGGGCCCAGACAACCTCGGAGTGGGTGTTTGATCTTCGCGACGACGATCTCTTCTGGTGCACGGCCGACTGCGGCTGGATCACCGGCCACAGCTACGTGACCTACGGCCCCCTTGCCGCCGGCGCCAGCCTCCTGATCTACGAAGGGGCCCCGAACGCGCCGCACGAAGGGCGCTTCTGGGAGATCATCGAAGCCGAGAAGCCGACGATCTTCTACACCGCCCCGACGGCGATCCGCTCCTTCATGAAGTGGGGGATGGCCCACATCGAGGGGCGTGATCTCTCCAGCCTCCGGCTCCTGGGAACTGTCGGCGAGGGGATCAATCCCGAGGCCTGGATCTGGTACCACGAGGTGATCGGCGGGAAGCGCTGCCCGATCGTCGATACCTGGTGGCAGACGGAGACCGGCGGGATCATGATGAGCCCGCTGCCAGGGTGCACGCCGACGAAGCCGGGGAGCTGCACGTTGCCGCTCCCGGGCGTCGTTCCCGAGATCGTCGATGCCAGCGGGGCTCCGGTAACACCGGGCCATGGTGGCTGGCTCGTGATGACGCAGCCCTGGCCCGGCATGCTCCGCGGCATCTGGGGAGACGACGAACGCTTCGTCGAGACCTACTGGTCGAAGGTGCCGGGCAAATACCTCGCCGGCGACAACGCCCGCCAGGACAAGGAGGGCTACTACTGGATCATGGGGCGGATCGACGACGTGCTGAATGTCGCCGGCCATCGGCTCTCGACGATCGAGATCGAAAGCGCCCTGGTGAGCCACCCGAGCGTCGTCGAAGCGGCGGCGGTGGGACGGCCACACGACGTGAAAGGGGAGGCAGTGGCGGTGTTTGTCACGCTCCGCACTGGTGCGCCGACCGACGGCCTGAAAGACGCGCTGCGGAAGCATGTCCGCCAGCAAATCGGGGCCCTGGCGGCTCCGGACGACATCCACTTCGCCGCCACGCTTCCCAAGACGCGCTCGGGGAAGATCATGCGCCGGCTCCTCCGCGACATCGCCGCGGGGCGGGAGACGGTCGGCGACACGACGACGCTCGAAGACTACACCGTCTTGGCAACGCTCCGCGGAAATGACGAGTAGCGGCCCCAGTATCGGATGATCCTCATCATTCCCGCCTCCGTGAGCACCACGGATCGGCACCTCCGCACACCAGCGGATCGCGAGCCGCAGCAGTCTTGCCTGATCTCGCCAGATTGCCAAGCGAGCTTTTATCGCGCTGCCTTCGGCCTCGCCAAGGGGATGGCGGCCGTGCGCCGGGCCCCCTCGGGCTCGACGCCGACTTCCACAACATCCGCCGGTTTGACAATTTCCAAAGGGCTCTGATAGCCTTCCGGGGCTATGGTTTTGATCGATCGCTCTGTTTTGAGTGAAGAGCGATCACTCCCTCAGAAAGGAATCTTTGGATGCGAAAAACTCTGGCACGTTGTGCCTGGACGGTCGCCGTGGCAGTCGGGGGGCTCATGCTCTCGACCGCCCACGCCGCTCCGGTCGATATCTATGGCAACCTCGGCTCCGTCAACGTCAACACCACGAGTAACACCGCTGGATACCTATCCCAGGCTCAGCAAAACCAGTACCAGGCACAGGGATTCAGCGTCGGCCCGCAGGTCGGCAATTCGGCCTGGGACATCCAAAAGATCGACGTCGGACTGGGATCGCCTGGCAATCCTTCCCCTGTGATGCAGATCTACAGTGATGCCTCAGGCACGCCGGGCTCGGTCTTGTCGTCGTTCACGACCAGCTCGACGGTCTCCTCGAAGCAGGTCTACTCCTTCACCGGCTCGTTCGTGGCCCAGCAAAACACGAGTTACTGGGTGGTGCTCTCCAATGCGAACTCCGCCTCGCAAGAATCGTACGAGTGGTACTCCAACGACGCGTTCACCCAGCCTTCGGAGAACAATGCCTCGGGGGTCAGCTACCTGGGCACACAGGAACGCAACAACGTGTTGGGGACGTGGGCCAATACGCTCGCGTCGTTGAGCATCGCGCTCTACGCCAACGCGACGACACCGGCAGTCCCCGAGATCGACCCGAGTTCCTTCGGGAGCGCCCTCGCTCTCCTGGCCGGGTCGCTCGGCCTCCTCGAGCGGCGTGCCCGCCGTCTCCTCGGGCTCACGGCCTGATCCGGAATCGAGTTGGTCGATCAGGATTCGTTGATTCATCTACCCGGGCCGGGCATCGCAAGGTGCCCGGCCCGGTCTGTTTTCAGCGGGTCGGTCCCGAGGCTCCTTGCCTCCCCTGGGCACCGAAGCCGGCCGAAATGGCGATCCTATTCCTTTGCCCTCCACAGCCGGATTGGCGGGCCGAGCCACCTGGTTCTCCGCCTCTCACCACAAAAACCCTCTCCAAAACCCCTGCCCTGGCGATCGGATCTCCTTATCATGACCATGAAAAGGAGATCGTTATGGATTCCATTGCGGTCAACGAGCTGAAGCGGCCGCGGCTTGTGCGGGAACGGCTGGCTGCTGCCGAGGAAATGATTCTCACCAGCAACGGCCGCCCAATGGCCGTGATCATGTATGTCGATGCCGAGGACGATCCGGAGGATGTGCTCAAGGCAGCCAGAGAGGCGCGCAGCCAAATTGCACTCCGCCGCATTCGGGAGCGGGCGCGGCGCTCGGGTGCGGCCACGATGTCAAGCGAAAAGATCGATGGCGTGATCGCCGCGGCCCGTCATGAACGAAGGCCACAATCATGAGCGACAGCCCGGGTGTTGCGGTCTTCGACACCAATGTTCTGGTGTCTGGGTTTCTGAATCCGCATGGCGCCCCCGGCCGGATTGTCGATTGGTTGAGAAGTGGTGCGGTGCGGGCCGGGCTAG
>JBAWVV010000276.1:0-5985 GCA_037147115.1 Planctomycetia bacterium
CGGAGGTCTGGTCATGCACCGTTGGTTCGCTCGGATCATCCTGCTGCTGCTGTCGGCAGTGGTGCTTTCCAATGGTCTTCCCGGAGCGGCCGACGAGCCGATCGACGCTGCCGTCGGTCGGCCTCTGAGCGACTGGCAACACCACGGCCACGTCTGGCTCCTCACCGGGCCCCTCGAGGCCTCCCTGCCGGTCGAGGCGACGCTCCAAGACTTTCCCGTCGCCATCCGGCTTGACGATGAGTTTTTTCCCTTCGCGGAAGCCCTGCCGAGCGGCGAAGACCTTCGCATCACGTCGGACTCCGGCGAACTGCTTTCCCACGAGATCGAGGCTTGGGACCAGACCGCTCTCAGGGCCATCGTCTGGGTCCGCGTCCCGGAGATCCGCGGCCATGACCGGCAGCGGCTCACGCTTCACTGGGGGAATCCCGCGGCGCCCGCGTGCTCCGACGGCGCCGCCGTTTTTAGCGCTGCCAATGGCCATGTGGCTGTTTTCCACATGGATGATCCGGTCGGCGATGCGACCGGATTGCTCGAATCTCGTGACACCGGCACGAGCGCCGCGGAGGGAATCATCGGCCCGGCCCGGCACTTTCCCGGCGGCGCGGGGGTGTTTTGCGGCGACGCGATCACCACCCTCCCGGCGGGATCGGCCGATCACACCACGCAGGCCTGGTTCCGCTCGGAGGTCTCCAATGGCCGGGTCTTCGGCTGGGGCAACGAGGCGGCGCAGGGGAAGGTGATCATGAACTTCCGCAGCCCTCCCCACGCCCGGATGGAATGTTACTTCTCCGGCGCCGACGTCGCCGGGGGGACGAGGCTCGCCACATCGCAGTGGGTGCATGTGCTGCACACCTACACCAAGGGAGAATCGCTCCTCTACGTCAACGGCGTCCTCGACGGTACGACGCGCACCGATTCGGCCCCCTTGAAGATCGCCAGCCCAGCGCGAATGTGGATCGGCGGCTGGTATGACCAGTACGACTTCTCCGGGGACGTCGACGAGGTGCGGGTGTCGAACGTCGCTCGCTCCGCCGCCTGGGCGAAGCTCGAGTACGAAAACCAAAAACCGCTCCAGATGCTCGTCGGCCATCTCGTCCAGCCGGGCCTTGATTTTGCCGTCTCCCCCGAGACTCTCGAGATCGCCGAAGGGGAGACTGCCACGTTCACCGCCCGAGCCGGCGGGGCGCAAAAAGTTTCTTGGATCCTCGCCCGCGATGGCGAGGAGCGGGTCGTGGCCACCGACACGCTCTCCGTCGAGTTCGCGGCCGGCCGGACCGCGGGCGACGAGCAGGCTACGCTCCGGTTTCGCGCCGTCTATCCGAACAACACCAAGACGATCGATCTCCCGATCGAGATCCGCGAGGCGATCCCCGATCCGGTCTTCACGCTCGAAGCTCCCGCGGCCTGGAACGGCCGGGAATCGATCGAGGTCGTGCCGCGGATCTCGAACCTCGCCGCGCTCGAGGCGAAGGAGGCCGGCGGGCTGAATGTCCGCTGGCAGACCGACGGGATGGCGGTGATCAGGGAGGAGACGCCCGCGGGACTCGTCCTCCAGCGGAGCCAGAACAGCGGCCGGCTCACGGTGACAGCGCGGATCGACAATGGCGGCACGGCCGTCGAGGCCAAGACGGAGATCCTCGTCACCGAACCGGCCAGCGACGCCTGGGTCGAACGCCCCGTGGACGAGCTCGACGCCCATGAAAAGCCGGTCGATCGGCAGTTCTTTGCCCGCAATGACCAGAATGTCGGCATCCTCCACCTCCGCGGCCGACTCGACGCCCCGGCCGAGAGCGTGTTCCTCGATCTCTTCGCCGACGGGGAGCTTGCCGACTCAACGTCGCTCGAGCCCGATGCGGCAGGCCGCTACGCCTTCGCGATTCCGCTGGCGCCGGGGCTCGTTCGCTACCGGGTCGAGTTCGGGGTGGTGCGTGAGGGCACGAAGACGATCCTCCACACCGCCGACGATCTCCTCTGTGGCGACGCCTATCTGATGGACGGCCAGTCGAACACGGTGGCGAGCGACTGGGGGGCGGACCGAGTCGATGACGGCCCGCAGCCCCGGGACCGCAACTGGATCCGTAGTTTCGGTGCGATGGAGGGGAGCCTCGAACCGGGGTGGGGGGACGCCGTGCGGCGCGAGGGGGGAAAGCACCAGATCGGATACTGGGGGATCGATCTCGCCAGGCATCTCGTCGACACCCACCAGATCCCGGTCTGCATCCTCAATGGCGCCGTCGGCGGCACGCGGATCGATCAGCACCTCCCCGACCCCGCCGAGCGCACAAACCAGGCGACGATCTACGGCCGGCTCCTCACCCGCGTGCGGGCCGCCCGGCTCACTCACGGCATCCGGGCGGTGCTTTGGCACCAGGGTGAAGCCGATCAGGGGGCCGACGGGCCCGATGGTGGCTACGGCAGTGAGACCTACCGAGCCAACTTCCATGAGCTTGCCGCGCACTGGCAGCGCGACATGCCGAACCTCGGCCACATCTTCCTCTTCCAGATCTGGCCCAACGCCTGCAGCCAGGGGGGCACGCCCGCCAGCGACCGGCTCCGCGACATTCAGCGCACCCTCCCTCGCGACTTCGCGCGGATGTCGGTGATGTCGACCCTCGGCATCCGCCCCGAAGGGGGCTGTCATTACCCGGCAGCGGGCTACGCCGAAATGGCCCGGCTGATGGCGCCGCTGGTTGACCAGGCCTGCTATGGCACCACGTTCGCGGAGCCGGTGACGGCCCCTGATCTCCTCTCGGCCCGCTACGCCGACGCGCGCCGAACTGAGATCGTCCTCGAGTTCGGCCAGCCGGTCGCGTGGGACGATGCAACGGTGTCGGAGCTGCGCCTCGATGGCGAACCGGGGGGGATCCGCTCCGGCCGCGTTACCGGCTCGACGCTCCGGCTCGCCGTCGCCCCGGGCTGCGACGCCACGACAATCACCTACCTTGTCGATCGGCAGTGGCAGCCGCAGCGCGTTCTCCGTGGCACCAACGGGATCGCCGCCCTCTCCTTCCACGCCGTTGCGATCGAGCCCTCTGCCGAGGAGGAGCCGCTGCGATGATCGATCTCATGAGCGCCGTTGCCGCCGCGCCCCGGGTCGATGCCTGGGTGCGGTTGCTCGGGGCGATGCTCCTCGTTGTTCGGGCCGTGGTCGGATCCGCCGCCGAGCCTGCTGTGCAGCCCCCCAACGTGGTCATCCTCTACGCTGACGACATGGGCTACGGCGACCTCGGGGCCAACAACCCCGACTCGAAAATCCCCACCCCGCACCTCGATCACTTGGCAAGCGCGGGGACCCGGTTCACCGACGCCCACAGCTCGTCGGGGGTCTGCACGCCGAGCCGCTACGCGCTCCTTCACGGCCGCTATCACTGGCGGAAGTTCCACGGGATCGTGCAATCGTTCGACCAGCCGATCCTCGACGCCGAGCGGACAACCCTCGCCGAGCTCCTTCGCGGCCGTGGCCATGCCACCGCAGCCTTCGGGAAGTGGCATCTCGGCTGGGACTGGGAGGCGATCCGCCGGACCGGTGCAAAGCCGCGGATTGAGGGAAAAAACAAAATCTACGCCGCCGCCGATTTCGACTGGCGGCGGAAGATCCCGGGGGGCCCGCTCGCCCATGGCTTTGACCGTTACTTCGGCGACGATGTTCCCAACTTCCCCCCCTACGCCTGGTTCGAAGATGACCGGATCCCGGTCGCGCCGACTCTTCAACTGATGACGACCGGAGAGCCCCCGGAAGGGAACTGGGAATGCCGCCCCGGCCCGATGGTTCATGGCTGGGACTTCCACGCCGTCATGCCGACGCTCACCGACCGGGCCGTGGACTGGATCGAGCAGCAGACCTCCGACCGCCCCTTTTTTCTCTACTTCCCCTTCACGTCGCCGCACGCGCCGATCCTGCCGACGGCGGCCTTCACCGGCCGCTCGGCCGCCGGCCCCTACGGCGACTTCGTGGCCCAGACCGACGACACCGTCGGCCGGGTGCTCGACGCCCTCGAGCGGCAGGGATTCGCTGCGAACACGCTCGTGATTTTCACCTCCGACAACGGCCCGGAGCGCTACGCCTACGAGCGCACCCGCGCCTTCGGCCACCGCAGCATGGGGCCGCTCCGTGGGCTGAAGCGCGACCTTTGGGAGGGGGGCCATCGGGTGCCGATGATCGTCCGCTGGCCGGCGCACGTGCCCGCAGGAAGGGTGGCCGACGGCCTCGTCAGCCAAGTCGATCTCTACGCCACGATCGCCGCGGCGGTCGGGGCGGCGATCCCGGCGGGCTCGGCGGGCTCGGCCGAAGACAGCCTCGATCAGCTTGCCTGGTTCGAAGGGAAAGCCCCGTCGGCGCGCCGCGAGATCGTCCACAACACCCACGCCGACGGCTACGCCCTACGGCAAGACGACTGGATTCTCATCGACGCGCCGTCCGGTGGGATTTCGGAGATTCCACCGTGGTATCTCGCGGCCGAGGGGATCCCGACTCCCACTCACCCCGGCGAGCTGTACGACCTGCGCACTGATCCCGGCGAGCGCCACAACCGATTCGATACCGAATCGGACCGGGCGGCGGCGATGCAACAACGGCTCGACACGATTCTCGGCCGCTGAAGCCAGTCGCGTGCGGCGCCGGTTCAACGGACCGTCGCGCTGATCGTGAACGACGCTTCGAGAACGCCACCGGCCGCCAGTGGGATCACACCGCTGTCGGCCTCGCCGGCCGCGAGGCGATTGACGCCGTCGTTGGCATTGGCCGCCGGTTCGATGGCGAGCACCGGCCGGTCCTCCGGTCCGAAGCAGATCAGGTGGGTGACGTTCGGCGAGCAGGCGTACGTCAGCGTCACGCCGCTCTCGGGCCACTGGATCGTTGCCTGCCCATCGAAGCCGGCAAAGCAGGCATCGATCCGCCGGCTGCCGAGCTCCCGGGGGGTGGAGAAGTCGAGGTCTGCAGGCACCGGTTCCGGAGGGCCATCCGGGAGGCCATCGGCGTCGGTGTCGGGGTGGATCCGCGGCGCGGTGAAGCCGAGCACGACCGGCTCACCGTCGCGCATGAGCCAGCGGCGGTAGTACGGATGCCAGCCGAAGCCGGCCGGCATGGTTGTCTTTCCCAGGTTCTCCAGCCGCACCGTCTGCTCGACCTGATCCCCAAAAAGGGCAATCCCGACGGTCGCGTGAACAGGCCAAGGCCAGTTGAAGTCGGGAAACTCGGCAGAGTCAAAGGAGAGGACGAGGCTCGAAGGCGTCTGCTCAACGATCGTCCACGGCCGGGTGCGGACGTCGCCATGAATGGCGTGGTTCTTGGCGCCTGTGAGCTGATACTCGCGCCGGTCATACACGAAGCGCCCGTCGCGGATCCGGTTGGAATAGGGGAGCATGAGCCAGCTCGCCCCGCGCGACCCTGGATCGGGCATGAGGTCGAGCCACGCTTCACCGCGTTTCACACGCATCGCCAAGAGGCTCCCGCCGCGAGCCGGACTGACGACGACGCGGAACCGCTCGGAGCGGAGCTCGACCGGCTCGACCTCCTCGGCAGCCCCCTCTGGAGCCACGGCGAACACTCCCCCCAGCACGATCACGGCCGCGAAGGCCTGCCGGACGATTCTCCGGGCGGAGGGCAACGTCACTCGAGCTTTTCCTTGTCCATCTCCAGCTGCAGATCGGGGATCCCCTTGTCGGTGACGATCACGTGCCAGGGCGACTTTTGTCCGATGAGATCGGCCTTCACCAAGCCGCCGCCGGGGGCGTCGAGCGGGATGCTGATCTGCACCGAGTAGTTCCCCGGAAGGACACCCTTCGTTCCCTTGAAGGAATACATCTCGAACTTCCCGTCGGCATTGGTCGAGCCGATGAAACACTGAGCCGAGATGTCGTCGGCGACGAGATTGACCCCAACGCCCTCGCACGGCTTGCCACCACGGGTGAGGCGGCCGGCGACGGTCACTTCGCCCTTGTTGCTGGAACAGCCGACCGCCATCAGGCAGACAAGGGTGAGCAGGA
>JBAWVV010000277.1:0-5953 GCA_037147115.1 Planctomycetia bacterium
GCCCGGGGAGGGCCGGCGGGGGGAGGTTGCCAGCGGCCCCGGCAGGACCGATACTTTTTCTCTGGTTCTGCACACGAAAAGGGGAATGTTCCATGTCGATCCGCCGCCGCCTCGTTGCCACCCTCCTCGTCCTCGTCACCCTCGTCGCCATTCCCCTCGTCGTCGCCGCGCCGCAATTGGTGGCGGCGGAGCCCGCCGAGAGCCAAAAGCCGGTGCGGATGGGATGCGGCAAGATGACCTTCGACACCGTTCCCGGTTGGGGCCTCGGCGAAGATGGGAAGTCGCAGATCGGCTCGACCCATGGCGGCGTCGCCGTCGGCAAGGATGGCACGATCTGGACCAGCTCCTCCCTGGGGATCTTTGGCTTCTCCCCTGACGGAAAGGTCGTCCGCCGCTTCCTCGGCGATGCCTACTCCAACATCCACGATCTGAAGATCTACCCCGAAGGGGAAGGCGAATACCTGTACGGCGCTCGCAACGTCGCCGGTGAGGGGATCAAGATTCACCCGGTCACCGGGGAGGTCGTTCTCAAGCTCGGCATCCCCAAGGAATCAGGGCTCAATCTCGAGAAGTGGGCACCCACGGCGATCACCGTCACCCCTGATGGCGACATCTTCCTTGCCGACGGCTACGCCTCGAATCATGTCTTCCGATTCGACAAGAGCGGCAAGTATCTGAAGCACTTCGGCGTGGCCGGTAACGGGATGAAGGAGTTCAACACCGCCCACGGGATGACGCTCGACCCGCGCTACGATCCGCCGCGGCTCCTCGTCTGCGACCGCAACCACCAGCCGAAGGGGCGGCTGGTCCACTACGACCTCGACGGCAACTTCATCGAGGAGGTCGTCACCGGCTTAGGGATGCCCACCTCGGCGATCGTCCAGGGGGATTTCGTCGCCATCCCCGACCTCCACGGCCGGCTGGTGATCCTCGACAAGAGCAACACGATCATGGCCGTCCTCGGCCACAACCCCGACGGCGAGACGCGCGTCAATCACAACGTGCCCCAGGAGAAGTGGATCGAGGGGATCTTCAACGGCACCCACGGCTCAGCCTGGGACGCGGCCGGCAATCTCTACATCCAGGATTGGAACGTCGCGGGGCGGATCATGAAGCTCGTTCGCGTCGAGTAGGGCGCGGGGCCCAGACCGTCGTCCGCGAGCAAGGCGTCTGTTGATCGGCTCCCAGGGCCCCTCCGGGCTCCCCAGGCCAAAGTCGTGACTCCATCGAGCCGTCAACTCGTCGGCCGGCTCACCGCTGGCCGATGCAGACGAGCTTTTCCTGCCGCCGGTCGCCGCTGGTGACGGCCACACGGAAATAGAGCCGGCCGCCGCTGATTGCCGGCGATGCGAAGGTCTCGTCACCGAGCCGGTTGACGGCCAGCGCCTCGAACTTCTCCGGCGTCGCTCGGAAAACGTGCGTCTGGCCGGTCTCGCTCGTGGCGAAGATCGTCTCGCCGAGCATCACCGGCGAGGCGCTGAAATTGCCGCCGAGACGCTGCTTCCACTTCTCCGCGCCGGTGGCGGCATCGAAGCAGGCGGCGATTCCGGCATCGAGGATCGCGTAGAGGTGCCCGTGGGAATAGAGGAGCGAGGGGACATAGACGCGCTCGCCGTTCTCCCAATCGACCGTCCCGGAGCCGTCGGCCCGGTAGGCGGCGATGTGATTGCGGGGATAGCCACCGGAGGAGTAGACGCGCTCGCCGTCGGTGACGGTGGTGGTGACGCACTCCGTTGTCGCCCCCTCCTTCTCCCACAGGGTGTCGCCGGTGGCCGGATCGAGCGCGGCAACCTTGTCGCAGCCGGTCAGAATCAGCTGATCGCGGCCGAAAAGCCTCCAGACAACGGGTGAGGAATAGTTCGGTACCGGTGGCCGTTCCTTCTCCCACAGCACCTTGCCGGTAGCCGGATCGAGCGCTGCGACGCGGCCCCGATTCCTGTGGTCGGCGACGACGAAAACGCGGCCGTCGTGGACCAGCGGCGAGGCGCCGTAGCCCTGGTGGATGGCGTAATCGCAGACGCGCGTCTGCCAGAGGATCGTGCCGTCGGGATCGAGGGCGGTGCAGAACACTGCATCCGAGTTGGCGAAGGTGATGAAGAGGCGGTCACCGTCGGCGAAAACGGTCGTCGAGGCGCCGGTCGATTTTTCATTTTTCCGCATCGCCCCTTCCGCATGCACCTGCCGCTGCCAGACCGGCTTGCCGGTGGCCCGCTCGTAGGCCAGCACCGACTGGCTACCGGAGGCTTCGTCACAGGTGGCGAGATAGACCCGGCTCCCCACGACCGTCGGCGAGCCGTTCCCTCGGCCGGGAACATCGACCGACCAGACGACGTTCGCCGCATCGCCCCACGTCTGCGGCAGTTGCTGCCCGGCCGCAGCCTGGCCGTCGTGGGTCGGGCCACGCCAGCAGGGCCAGTCGTCCGCGGCCGGCGGGGCGGCACAGAGGGCCTGCGCGAAGAGGGCGACAAGCGCGACCGTACCGACAGCGACACAGACGCGCTCGAGGAGCGATGCCAGGCAGGAAGAGGCCAGGCGGCAAGGCGCGAGGCGGGCTGGAACGAGGCGGGACCTTGTTTCGAGGGACATCGGAATGCTCCTGGAGGCGTGACGTCGCGCCGCCGAGCGGCCACAGCGCAGAGCATACCACCCCCTCGGGGAGCCCGGCTCACCCCGCCGCACGGTCTGGAGAAGCGGCTATGATCGTGCAGCCCCTCCCATTCATTCCCGTTAGGAGACCCGGCACATGAGGCTTTCCGTCCAGCCCACCGGCCGATTTTTCCGCCGACCGTCCGCTTGGCTGCTGCTGGCCGTTTGGCTCCCGTGCCTCCCCCATCCGATGAGCTCTGCCGCCGAACCGACTCCGATCAACCGCCCCTGGACCGGTCCCTACGGGGGCGTGCCGCCGTTCGACCAAGTTCGCGTCGCCGATCTCGGCCCCGCCCTCGAAGCTGCCATGGAGGCGGAGCTCGACGCCGTCGCCACGATCGCCGCCGACCCGGCCGCACCGACGTTTGCCAACACGATTGAGCCGCTCGAGAGGGCCGCCCGCGACTTCGAACGCGTGCAGACGATCTACGGCATCTGGGGGAGCAATCTCGCCGACGATGCCGTCCAGAAAGTGGAGCGCGAGATGGCGCCGAAGCTCGCCGACCTCGCCGATCGGATCTTTCAAAATCAAAAGCTCTTCGACCGCCTCAAGGCGGTCTACGACGCGCGGAAGACTTCGGGGCTCTCCCCAGAGCAGCAGCGCCTCGCTTGGCTCCTCCACACCGACTTCGTCCGCGGCGGCGCGGCCCTCGATACGGAAGCGAAGAAGGAGATGGCGGCGATCAATCAAGAGCTCGCCACGCTCTCGACGAAGTTTTCCCAGAATGTTCTCAAGGATGAGAACGACGGTCTTGTGATCATCGACGATGCCGCCGGGCTTGCCGGGCTGCCAGAGGCGCAAAAAACCGCCGCCGCCGCGGCCGCCGAGGCCCGTGGCCAGAAGGGGAAGTGGGCGATCCAAAACACCCGCTCGAGCGTCGAGCCGTTCCTGACGTATGCCGATGACCGAGCGCTGCGGAAGCAGGTGTTCGAGATGTTCGTCAGTCGCGGGGACGGCGGCGGCGCCACCGACAACAACACGACGATCCGCCAGATCCTCGAGCTGCGGGCCCGTCGCGCCCGCCTCCTTGGCCACGCCACGCACGCCCACTGGCGTTTGGAAAACTCGATGGCCAAAACGCCCGACCGCGCCATGGCGCTGATGGAGGAGGTGTGGGGGCCGGCCGTCGCTGAAGTGAAGCAGGAAGTGGCCGACATGGGAAAAATAGCCGCCGCCGAAGGGGCGAAGATCGAGATTGAGCCCTGGGACTACCGCTATTACGCCGAGAAGGTGCGGAAGAAGCTCTACGACCTCGACGAATCGGAGATCGTTCCCTACCTCCAGGTCGACAAGCTCCGCGAAGGGATGTTTCACACCGCGGCGAAGCTCTTCGATCTCCACTTCACGCCGGTGCCTGAAGGGAGCGTGCCCGTGTTCCACCCCGATGTGACCGTGTGGGAGGTGAAGGATGGCCAGGGCAAGCATGTCGGCCTGTGGTATTTCGATCCCTACGCCCGACGCGGCAAGCGCTCGGGGGCGTGGATGAACGCCTACCGCAACCAGGAGCGCTTTGAGGGCGAGACGACGACGATCGTCTCCAACAACTCCAACTTCGTGAAGGCCCCCCCGGGGGAGCCGACGACCATCTCCTGGGAAGACGCGACGACGCTCTTCCATGAGTTTGGCCATGCCCTCCACGGGCTGTGCTCGAACGTCAGCTATCCGTCGCTCTCCGGCACGAGCGTGGCCCGCGACTACGTCGAGTTTCCCTCCCAGATCCTCGAGCACTGGCTCCCCACCCCGGAGATCCTTTCGGGGTATGCCCTCCACGTGGAGACGGGCAAGCCGATCCCCGAGACGCTCGTGGCAAAGATCAAGAAAGCGGAGACCTTCAACCGCGGCTTCAAGACGGTCGAGTTTCTCGCCAGTGCGCTGGTCGACATGAAGCTCCATCTCTCCACGCCGACAGCCGACCCTGATGCCTTCGAGCGCGACACGCTCGCCGCCTTGGGGATGCCGCGGGAGATCGTCATGCGCCACCGCACCCCCCACTTCAACCACGTCTTCTCCGGCGACGGCTATTCAGCGGCCTACTACAGCTACCTATGGAGCGACGTCCTCACCGCCGACGCCTGGGAAGCCTTCACCGAGGCGGGGGGCCCGTGGGATCCGGCCGTGGCCCAGCGGCTGAAAAGTCACGTCTTCTCGCTCGGCAATACCGTCGACCCTGCCGATGGCTACCGGGCTTTCCGCGGCAAGGATCCGGGCACCGGCGCCCTGATGCGGAAGCGCGGCTTCGAAGCCGCGGCGCAGTGACGGAAGGCTCGAGGCCGCCCCTTCAGCCGAGCCCCTCCGGCGACTCGATCGCCCGGCGGATTTCGTCGAGGAACCGGGCCGCTGGGCCGCCGTCGACGCGGCAGTGGTCGAAGGTGAGCGAGAGCGTCATCAGGTCGCGGATCCCGATCGATTCGGCGCCACTTGAGTCGGCGACGACGACCGGCTCGCGCCGCATCGCCCCCACCCCCAGGATTGCCGTCTGTGGCCCATTGATGATCGGCGTGAACTCATCAATCCCAAAGCCGCCGAGATTCGTGATCGTAAACACGCCCCCCTCCATCGCCGCAGCGGGGAGCTTTTGAGCACGAGCTTTTTCAATCAGCGCGCGGGACTCGGCCGTGATCTCCGTAAGCGAGCGCCTGCCGACGTCGCGAACCACCGGCACGAGCAGCCCCCCCTCGGTGTCGACGGCGATCCCGATGTGGAGGCTGTCGGCGTCGGGGTAGACCAGGGCCCCGGACGCGTCCCAGCAGCCAGCCAGGCTCGGATGCCGCAGGAGCACGGCGGCGGCGATCTTGGCGAGGAGATCGGTGTAGGCAGGCACCGGCAGCGTGCCAGAAAACTTGAGCCGACTGCGAAGCGCGGCCAGGGCTGTGACATCGGCCCGGGTGTGGAGCGTGACCGGAGCGTTGTCAGCTTGGCTCGCGAGCATCCGCTCGGCGATCGTGCGCCGCCGCTTCGGCAGTCCGGCCAGGCGCGAAGGAGCAGGGCGCCCTGCGGACGGCGCCGGCCGGGCCGCCGACCCGAGCACATCCGCCTCGCGCACCCGTCCCCCTCGGCCGCTGCCGGGGAGCAGCGCCCATTCGACGCCCAAGCGCGCAGCCGTCGCCCGGGCCCGCGGCGTGGAAGGCCTGCGGCCTCCGGGGGCACTCCCAATCGCGCCTCCTCCACCCGCCACGGCCACATGAAACACGTCGTCGGCCATGATCCGTCCGGCGGGGCCGGAGCCGGCGACCGTCGCCACATCGATCCCCAACTCCCGCGCTAGGCGACGGATCGTCGGCGAGGTCGGGCCGCCGACCGGGCCAG
>JBAWVV010000278.1:0-5856 GCA_037147115.1 Planctomycetia bacterium
AGGAGGGGGCGATCATTCCGGAGGAGTTCCGGATGGTCGAGATGTTCGATCGGATTGACTGCCTCGGCAAGGCGGTGCTCGGGATCTCGGCCCAGTGCGCTCAGTGCCACAGCCACAAGTTCGATCCGCTCACGCACGAGGAGTATTACGGCCTGTTCGCCTTCCTCAACAACACCCACGAGGCCCGCTCCTCGGTCCACACGCCCGCCCAACTCGAGCAGATCGGCGCCATCCGGGCACGGGTGGCCGAGGCCGAAGCTGCGCTTCAGGCGAGCCGGCTGACCTGGGAAGCGGAGCTGAACGTCTGGGCCGAGGGAGTGACCGCAGCGCTCATTCCCTGGACGGCCCTTGAAGCGATCGAATTGGGGAGTGTCGGCGGGCTCAACCATCCGACGCAGGAAGAGGAGCGAGTGATCCTCACCCTCGGCATGCACGGTCCGGAGATCTTCGTTGTCACCGAGCCGAAGATGACCGGTGTTACCGGCCTCCGGCTCGAAGCGCTCTGCCACGGTGACTTGTTTCAATTCGGCCCCGGCCGGCACGGTCCCTGGGCGCTCGGTGAAGTCGAGGCCTTCGTGCAACGCCTTGGCAGCGATGCCTGGGAGAAGGTGACGCTTGTCGACCCCTCGGCCGATTTTTCCGAGCCCGAGTCGGCCCCTCCGCCGCCGGCCGACACGCCGAATGAGAAGCGCTCGATCGGCCCGGTGGCCAACCTCGTCGATGGCAATCACGGCACCTGGTGGAAGGCCGACCGCGGCCCTGGCCGCCGCCATCAGCCCTCGGCCGCCGTCCTCCGCTTTGAGAAGCCGCTCGATCTCCCCGCGGGGACGAAGCTCAAGATCGCCCTCCACTGGCCAGGCACGCCGAGCCTGATCGGCGCCACCCGACTCTCCCTGACGACCGCACCCGCCCCGACGGCACCGCCGATCGACCACGGCTGCATCCTCGCGCTTGCCGTCCCCGCCGGATCGAGGTCCGACGCCGACCGGGCCGCAATCTTCGCGGCCTGGCGGAAGACCGTGCCAGAGCTGAAATCACACGACGATTCAATCGCCGCGGTGTGGGGAGAGTGGCCCCAGGCTCCGACGACCGTTCTCCATCTGGCCGAGCGCGACCAAGCGCAGGCGCGGGCCACCCGGCGGCTCGATCGGGGCAACTGGATGCAGCCACTCGAAACCATTCCCCCGCATGTGCCCGCCGCGCTCCATCCACTTCCCGCCGGGGCCCCGGCCAACCGGCTCGGGTTTGCGATGTGGCTGGTGTCGCCCGATTCACCACTGGCTGCGCGCGTCGCGGTCAATCGGGTCTGGCAGGCGATTTTTGGGCAGGGGCTCGCGGAGGTGCCCGATGACTTCGGCACGCGCAGCCCCGTGCCGCTCCAGCGTGATCTCCACGACTGGCTCGCGGTCGATTTTTCAAGCCAAGGCTGGAGCCAGAAGCGGCTCATCCGGGAAATCGTGACCAGCGACACCTACAAGCAATCGTCGCGGGCCACGCCGCAGACGCTCGCCATCGATCCGACGAACCGATTCCTGGCACGGGGGCCGCGGTTCCGCGCCGATGCGGAAGTCGTCCGCGATCTGGCGCTGGCCGTCTCGGGGCTTGTCACGCAGCGACTTGGCGGCCCGGGCGTGATGGCGCCGGTGCCGCAGAATGTCCTCGACTACAACTACGGCGGCGTCAGCTGGAAGGCGGCGGAGGGGCCCGAGCGCTACCGGCGGAGCGTCTATCTCCACCGCAAGCGGTCGATGCCCGATCCGCTCCTCTCCGCCTTCGATGCCCCCAACGGCGACATTGCTTGCGCCCGCCGACTCCGCTCGAACACGGCGCTTTCGGCGCTGGCCGGCCTTAACGAACCGGTGTTTGTCGAAGCCGCCCGAGCCCTCGCCCTCAAAACCCTCCGCGACGGGGGCGCCGACGACCAGGCGCGGATCCGTCACGCGTTTTCAGCCTGCACCGGCCGGCTCCCCAGCGGCGAGGAGACTGCCACACTTCTCGCCTTCCTCGACACGCAGCGGCGGCGGATCGCCGATGGCTGGCTCGATTCGCGTGAGGTCGCCACCGGCAGCAGCGACACGATTCCATCCCTTCCGGCAGGTGCCACCCCCCAGGATGCCGCCGCCTGGACGCTCGTCGCCCGCGTCCTCTTGAATCTCGACGAGACCGTCAGCAAGCATTGATTGTCGCCCCCTCCGGCAACGCCTCTCCGCCTCGCCCAAGGATTCCCATGACCGCTTTCCCCTCGGCCGAACAGGTCCGCGACGCCCAAGCCAAGCTCCTGCGGCGGCGCTGGTTCTTCCGCGACTGCGGCGTGTCGCTGGCCGGCATGGCGGCCGCCACGCTCCTGGCAAACGAGGGCCAGGGAGCCTCGTCGGCCCCGAATCCTCTCGCGCCCCGGGCTCCGCACTACGCTCCGAAGGCCAAGCGGGTGATCTCGATGTTCCAGGCGGGGGCGCCGAGCCATCTCGAGCTGTACGACTACAAGCCCGAGCTTGCCAAGCGGAGCGGATCGCTTCCCCCGGCGGAGCTTCTCGCCGGCTACCGGGCCGCCTTCATCAATCCCAATTCGACCCTCCTCGGGCCGAAGTTCGCCTTTCATAAGTCGGGCCGAAGCGGGCTCGACACGAGCGAACTGCTGCCCCACATCGGGGCAATCGCCGACGACATCTGCGTCATCCGTTCGATGCAGACCGACGCGGTCAATCACGCGCCAGCGCAGATCCTCATGAACACCGGCTCGCAGCAGTTTGGCCGGCCAAGCTTCGGGGCCTGGACGCTGTACGGCCTGGGGAGCGAGGCGGAGGATCTCCCCGGCTATGTCGTCCTCACCAGCGCCACTGGCACCAGCGGCGGGGCGAGCAACTACGGCGCCGGCTTCCTCCCCACCCTCTACGGCGGCACCCCCCTCCGCGGCACTGGCGATCCGGTCCTCTATCTCGCCAACCCCAAGGGGATCGATCGGGAAGCGCAACGGGCCTCGCTCGACACGCTCAACCGGCTCAACTCGCTCGCCCTCGAGGCGGTTGGTGATCCGGAGATCGCTTCCCGGATCCAGAGCTACGAGATGTCGTACCGGCTCCAATCGAGCGCGCCGGAGCTGATGAATCTCACGGGGGAACCGAAGGCAGTCCTCGATCGCTACGGGATCACCGATCCGGCCCAGCCGGGCTATGCCCGCAACTGCCTCCTCGCCCGCCGGCTCCTCGAGCGCGGCGTCCGCTTCGTGCAACTCTTCCACGAGGCCTGGGACACCCACGGCGATCTCGTCAACCGGATGCGGAAGAACGCCGCCGACACCGATCAGGCGAGCGCCGCCCTCGTCATGGATCTCAAGGAGCGCGGCCTCCTCGACGACACCCTCGTGACGTGGGGGGGGGAGTTCGGACGGACGCCGATGAACCAAGGGGGGAGCGACGGCCGCGACCACCACAACCGGGCGTTTTCGATGTGGGTGGCCGGCGGCGGCTTCAAGGCGGGGCACGTCCACGGCGCGACCGACGACTTCGGCTTCAACGTTATTGCCGATCCCGTCCATATCCACGATCTCAATGCCACGCTCCTCCACCTCCTCGGCCTCGACCACCTCCGGCTGACGGCCCGCCACCAGGGGCGCGACTTCCGGCTCACCGACGTCCATGGCAACGTCGTGACGGGCATTTGCTCCTGACCAATCACGGCCTCGTGCCTCGATAGAGATTCCCCCTTGCCGTTGTTCACACCCGATGAGCACATCGCTGCCGGCCCCGAAAGCGATCAGCGTCTCCTCTTACCGCCGCTCGCCACCGCTCATCGTGGGCTGCCAAAGGCTCGGCGAAGACGCGTTGCCATCGGAGCCCGGCCTACTCAGCCTCGGGCAGATCACCAGGCCCGCCGTCCGTTCGCGAGCGCTTGCATCGGCGATCGGCAACGGGATACGGTTCAGGGGAGACTGACGGTCGTCTCACGCACGGCGGGGGATCTTCGGCTGACGTTCTTGAGAGAGCTTTCCTCGAGGGGGATCCGATGACGAGAGTTTGGGTGCATCTGGCGACCGCGCTTGTGATGTTAGCGATCTCGCGCCCCGCCGCCGCGGCCGATCCCCGCGACACGATTGCCCGTGAGAATGCCCGGGAGGGCTCGCTCGATTGGCAGCTCACGAAGGTGGGCCTGCGGAATGACGTCCGCGCCCGCGGCATCGAGGGCTACTGCTCGCGGCAGAGCGTGAAGGCCGGCGAGACGATCGAAATCTTCGTCTCCACCGCCCCGGCCGCCCGCTTCCGGCTTGAGATCTTTCGCTTGGGCTACTACGGCGGCCGCGGCGCTCGACTGATGACGACGCTTGGCCCCTTCGACGGCGTCACCCAGCCCGATCCCGAGCCGGGCGAAAAAGATCTCCACGAGTGCCGCTGGGAGGCCTCGACAGGGGTCGAGATCCCCGCCGACTGGGTCAGCGGCGTGTACCTCGGCAGGCTTTCGGTGATTCCCCCCGACGACACGAAGGCCGCCTGGCAGAGCTATGTCACGTTCATCGTCACCGACGACCGCCCCGCCGACATCCTCTTCCAGTGCTCCGACAACACCTGGAACGCCTACAACGCCTGGCCAAGTAACTTCTCGGTTTACACCAATCCCAAAGGCACCAGCGGCCCGTGGAACGATGTCAGCTTCGACCGCCCTTACGGCCGCTATGCGCAGCACACGAGCGTCGTCAACGATCCGCTCTCGATCGGGGCCGGTGAGTTTCTCTCGTTCGAATACCCGCTCGCCTATTTTCTCGAGCAGCACGGCTATGACGTCAGCTATGCCTCCAACAGCGACCTGCTCACGCCCGATAGGGGGCTCAAATGCAAAGCCTTCATCAGCGTCGGCCACGATGAATACTGGGACCAGCGGCAGTTCGACAGCGTGGTCGCGATGCGCGACGCGGGGGTCAGCCTCCTGTTTCTCTCCGGCAACTCCGTCTGCTGGGTGACGCCGCTGCGCAAGAGCCATGACGGCCGCGACCACCGGATCATGTTCCGCGGCGGCCCGTATGGCGGCGACACGCCGGCGGCCCTCGAGCGCGCCCGTGTCAACGGACCATTTCCAGAAAAGGGCCCCGACGAGGGCTATCTGATCGGGGCCCGCAATGTCGAGCCGGTCAACGGCGGCGGCGACTGGATCTGCACGCAGCCCGACCACTGGATCTTCGCCGGCACCGGCATGAAGGCGGGCGACAGGATCCCCGGCCTCGTCGGCTGGGAATACCACGGCAACCCGCCGGCCGACATCCCCGGCCTCGAGATTGTTGGAGCGGGAACGGCGCTCGTTGGCGGAGAGCAGCCGCAGCAGTGGGCCGCCACAATCTACCCCGGCCCCAAGGGGAATATCGTTTTCAATGCCTCAACGATCTTTTGGTCTCAGGGTCTCTCCAATCCTCCCGGGCACACGCTGCCATGGTCGCACTGGACGCGCCCCCACGGGCCTGACGCCCGCGTCCAGCGGATCACCCACAACGTTCTCACCCGGGCCCTTGCGCCTCACGGCAGCGAAGCGGTGACCGTCACCGACGTCCGCCGCATCCACAGCGCTGCCCCGCACGCGGCCTTCAGTGATCTCGTCCGCTGGCGCGATGCCTGGTGGTGTGTGTTCCGCGAAGCTGAGGCCCATGTCGGCGGCGACGGCACGATCCGCGTCCTCACCTCGGTGGATGGCGAAGCGTGGGAATCGGCGGGGGTCGTGGCTGAAGAGGGAATCGATCTCCGTGATCCGAAAATCTCGGTCACTCCCGACGGCCGGCTGATGCTCGTCGCCGGGGGGAGTGTCTACCGCGGCGGCACGAAGCTCCTCGGCCGGCAGCCACGGGTGGCGTTCTCGGCCGATGGCAGCGATTGGTCA
>JBAWVV010000279.1:0-5836 GCA_037147115.1 Planctomycetia bacterium
GGCTCGGGGAGCCACTGCGTGAGGATCGTGCCCAGCAGCGCGTAGATTCCTGCCACCGTCGCCCCCACCACCGCGATCTTGACCGGATCGGGAGGGGTGGAAGCCGAGAAGGTGAGCGTGAGGAAGGCTGCGAGCGTGCCGAGGATCCGGCCGCCGATGTTGGCCGCGAAGCTCTCGCCGGTACCGCGCAGATGGGTCGGGAAGACGAGCGGGATGTAATTGCCCCAGAAGCTGAACTGGGCCACCGTGAGGAGGCCGGCGAGGAATACGCCCGCCTTGATCGCTCCGAGCGAACCGGCATCGCCGAGCTTCGTCGAGATCCACCAAAAGAGAAGCGGCACAAACAGGAGCGCCGGGATCTGGAAGATCCGCAGGAGCGTGCGGCGGCTGGCGATTCGCAGGGCGAGGAAGGCAAGGATCACGCGGCCGACGAGCCCCCCCACCTCCTGGAAGATCGTGACCTTCGCCACCGCCTCGTCGCTGGCGTTGCCGGCGATCGCCTTGAGCCGTGGCGGCGGCAGTTCCTTGCCCGCGATCTTGGCGGCGGCAACCGCCTCGGCCTGCGCCTCCTTGGCGACGGCGATCACCGCCGCATGTCCCTTGGGCCCGCCTTTGTCTGCCGGCAGCAATTGCGCGCCGAGAATCTGCGGAAGCTGTTGGATGGCGCCGAAGGCGATGCCGTAGCTGGCGGCGAAGACGAGCGTCGTCATCACCGTGGCACGGACAAGCTGGGGGCTGAAAAGCTCACGGATGCTTGGGCGGCGGAGTGTGCCGGCGGCCTTCTTCTGCGCCCACACCGGGCTCTCGGGGAGGAACGGCCGGATCAGAATCAATGGCAGGGCCGGGATGACGCCGGAGATGAGCGTGTAGCGCCAAGCCTCGTGGCCGCCATGGATCGCAGGGAGCACGCCGGCATACTGGGCGGCGAGGACGTTGGCCACGCCGACGAGCAAGCCGCCGAACGACGAAAATGCCTGCGTCCATCCCAGCGCCTTCTCGCGCTGGACATGATCGGGGAACAGCTCCGCCAGCCAGGCCACCGCGGCGACAAACTCGACACACACGCCGATGAACACAAGGCAGCGGCAGACCAGCAGCATCGGCAGGCTCGTGGCAAACCCCGCCGCCAGGGCCGAGAAGGCATAAAGGAGGATGCTGAAGGTGAGGACGAAGCGCCGGCCGAGGAGGTCGGTGAGGTAGCCCCCCAGAAGGCCGAAGATGCCGCCGACGATGGCCGGGACGAAGAACAGCGTCCGCGCCCAGCCGACATAGGCGGGGGAACCGGGGACGAGATTCGGCACCCCTTCAGGGCTCATGCCCCCGAGCGAGGCGAGCGCCGGCTTGATGATCAGCGGGAGCATCAGGAGCTCGTAGATGTCGAACGCGAAGCCGATTGCCGCGATCGCGCAGACGAGCCAGCCGGTCATCGTCAGCTTGCCCGAGGCAGACATGCCCCCACCGGGTGACGCGGCAGACGACTTCTGGTCGGGAAGGGCCATGCTCGAAGATCTCCTGGGATCACAGCGGGCAACACTCGTTTCGACGACCATCGTAATGAGCGGGCTGGCCATCACAAAGCCGGCCGGCCTCAAATGCCGCACGCCCGCGAAAATCGCGGGCGTGCGGGGATGGATTCAGAGGCTGGCGCGGCTCACGCCTGGCCGGGCCGGCAGATCAAGGACCGACCGACGGAGGGCAACGGGCGAGGAAATCGCGCGGGCCGCGAGTCGTGTAATACGGATAGGCGACGGCCCCGGTCGGCGGACCGGCAGGACCGGTGGCGCCGTAGTCCGATTCGGCGAGCGATGCTTTCTCGGCTTCGGAGAGATGGTGACGGGCGAGGCCACCGTAGCGGCCGAGGTGACGACAGTGGCCACACTTGCCGCACTGGCCCCCCTGGCAACGGCTCTGGCAGACGCCGCCGGGGCAGACCCCTTCCTGGCACTTCGTGCCGTGGCAGATCCCGTTGCGACAGTTGCCGGCCGGGCCCGGGCCACAGCTGCCGTCTTGGCACTGGCCGCCTCGGCAGTTGCCGTCGCGACAGGCGCCCTGGTCATACCCCTCTTCGGGATAGCCTCCCTCGTAGACGGCTCCCTCGTCGTAGCCTCCCTCAGAGACGGCCTCGCCCTCGTGGACATGACCGTTGATGTGGTCAGCCTTGTGGGCGTACGGACCGTCGAAGTTGGCCAGGAACAGCCGGTCGACGATCGAGCAGCCGCTCGTCGTGCCGAGCAATGCCGCCAGCAGAGCCAGGCCGAATGCGTGTTTCATATGGATGGTCCCCACGGGGCGGCGGGTGCGGGTTCGCGGCAACGCGCCACGGGCCCACCTGCTCCACCGCTGTCCACGGGAGGTATCGGATGTGCCGGCGGTGGCAATTGAGAAAACCCTGCCGGTGGGAGCGGTGGCAGGGAGGGCAAGCTGCGGGGAGGTCAGCCGCCAGGGGCTTTCCCTGACGTTCCGTCGAGTGCCACGCAGAGGAGATTGCGCGGCCCGCGGACGTAGATCGCGGTGTCGGCCACGGCCGGGTGGGCGTAAAGGGAGACGTCGCGTTCAAACAGCCGCAGCCGGGCGAGCGGCTCAAAGCGGGCGGCATGGGCATCGAAAAGGATCAACTCACCGGCGGCCGTCAGGGCGAGGACGCGGTCGGCCGAGGCGACCAGCGACACATGCCCCTTCAGAGCGCGGTCAGCATGGGTCCAGACAAGGGCGAGGTCGCCTGCATCGAGGCAGTAGGCCTTCCCCCGATTGACGGCAAACAATCTGCCTGCCGTCACCACTGGCGTGTGCATATCGGGGACGAGTTGCGGGTAGGTCGCCACGACGGCCGGGGCGCCGGCCGGATCGAAGCCGATGAGGCGAGCGCCGTTGTTCTCACTGACCACCGCCACGCGATCGCCGAGGAGGATCGGCGTGGGGACATTGAAATCCCCCGCCACGCGCGGCACGAGCCGCCACAGCCGCTCTCCCGTCGCCGGATCCCAGCCGCCGCACGACTCCTTGTCGAAGCCAACCAGCTGCCGCCGCCCCGCCACCTCGCCGACGACCAACGACGCAAACGCCGGCGGGGCGCCGGCCGATCGCCACAGCTCTGTACCGGTGGCAGGATCGAGGGCCACCAGCGACGCCTCGCGCGCCCCCGGATTCACGATCAACCGGCCTTCGACGATCAACGGCGACGAGCAGGCCCCCCAGACGAGCTCCGCATCGGCCTGAAAATCGTGGCGGAGGTGGCGCTGCCATTCGATCCGGCCATCGGAGAGGCGGACACAATGGAGATGGCCGAAGGCGCCAAGAAGATAGGCGCGGCCGTCGTAGAGGAGCGGCGTCGCCCGGGGAGAGTTGCCGTAGTCGAGCTTGCCCGCCGCCGGATAGCGCACCGTCCAGACGCGCTCGCCGCTGGCCCGATCGAGCCCATGGAAGACATCCTCCTGATCGGCCGAGTCGCGGTCGCCCACCACCACCCGATCCCCCGCCACGGCAACGCCGCCGAGCCCCTCGTTGAAGAGGACCTGCTTCCAGCGAACGATCTTCTTGGTGGGAAGCGTCGCCGGAAGCCAGGGGACGCTTCCTGCGCGCCCGGCCCCACGCCACTCGGCCCAGTCGGGATTGCCAGTCTGGGCCGCCGCGATGCTACCCGCAGCTGCGGGGGCTGCGATCGCTCCGCCATCGCCCGCAGCCGGCGCGGCCGCCTGGGCATCGACGGGCACGAAGCCCCGCTTCGTCTCGATGGCGAGCCGGAGGACCGGATCGTGGCGGACCGCGAGCAGCGCCTCGACGATCGCGCCCCGGATTTTCTCGTCGAGCGTGCCATCGACAAAAGCAGTGATGAAGGGGACCTCGGCCGTCTCCCCCACCACCTTGAGATCCCCCTTCTTGATCGTGCCACAGCCCTCGAGGAGCGGCTGGGCGTAGCTCGAGATCACCGTGGCCACAGCCTCCCCGGCCTTGCCAGCCTCGATCACCTCCTCGGCCCCGTCGCTGCAGGCCTCGGCCACCGCAGCGCCATCGGGGATGACAATCCCCACGGTGGCCAGGAGCGTCTTGGCGGCGGCATGCTTCTCGTCGCACGGCGCGGTGCCGAGGATCAGCCGATGGTTGGCGAGATCGGCGATCGACTCGGCCGGATCGTCGCCGCGAACGACGACGAGCCCATGCTGCGTCGTCGAGCCTTTGAGATCGGTGAGATCGGCCACCGGGAGGAGCGCCCGTTTGGTGCTCTTCCCATCGGCCACGACAGCCGACCGCTTCCCGATGACGATGTCGGCCCGGGCGTTCTTTCCCTCGCCAATCGTCCCCACCACCTTGGCAAGCGACTCGCCGAAGAGCACCTGGACCGGCCGCCCGAGGGCCTTTTCCAAGTGTGCGCCGAGCTTCGTGTAATCGCGCTGCGCATAGCCCTTCACGCACGGGCAGGAGAGGGGCGCCGCGAGCGGATCCATGACGACGAGCGTCAGGGTGGGCTCTGCCGCCGCGAGGATCCCCGACCAAGCGACGATCGCCACGGCGGCAAGCAGCAGACCCCGACGACGACACTCGATGACGCGCATGGCGATCCCCCGGGGATGCTGGAAATGCTGGAATGACTCGATGCCTTCGACGCCCCCCGGGCAGATCGATCGTCGCCTCGTTCAACCCGCCTTCTCGAGGACGACGACCGTCCCCTTGTGGACGTCGAGGTAGTAGAGGTGGCCGCCGTTGGCCGACATCCCGATCGAGGAGTTCTTGCAGCCGGCCTGAACGTCGGCCACGCCGACCACCTCCTTGAACTCCCCGTCGAGCGAATACCGCTTCACGAGGCCGTTGCTCTCGGAAGTCAGCAGGCAGCCGTCGCCGTCGAGGCAGGTGTTCATCGGGTTGCAGCAGCCGCCAAAGCCCTTCGTGATGTCGGCCATGCTCGTCTCGCCGAACGTGCGGATCTCCTCGCCGTCGAAGTCGACCAGCCGCACCTGATGGCGGGAGTTCTCGGCGATTGCCAGGCCCCCTTCCACTGCCTGCACGTCCATCTGGCCGCAGCAACCGGCGAGCCCCTCGACGATCCGCACCGGCTCGGCAAGGTCGGCCGTACAGCGCCAGATTGCGAAGCCGTGGCCGACTTCCTGGTTGGTGACAAGGAACACATGCTCGGCCGTGACGGCGACGCGGTGGATCTGCCGCACCCGTTCGATCGCCTCGTCGACGACCTGCTCGTCGTTCATGTTTTGCCGCGATTCGACATGCGACTTCATGCTCTCGCACGACTGCTTGTAGAGCTTGACCATTTCCGCGGGCTGGAAGCCGGGATCCCCCTCCTTCTTCCCTTCGAGCTCCGTGACCATCTCTTCCTGCATCTTCATGCTCTGCTTGTAGCTCTCGATCTCGGCGGCATGGCGCGTCTTGACCTCTTCGACAAACTCTTCGCGGCCTTCAGGGGAGAGCGTGAAGTGAGGGGCATCGGCAGCGGCGAGCTTTTCGCCGTCAGCGGAGAAGTGGGCGACGTTCGAGCCTCCCACCACCCACAGCGAGCCATCAGGGCCAGGGTTCACGCCGCGCGGGGAGAAGTCGAGCGGCACGGAGCGCTCCTCGCGGCCGTCGGCCGAGAGCCACACGAGCCGGTTGCCGACCGTGGCGGGATCGTGGGTATCGACGACGGCGCCGTAGGCATCGGCTTGGCCGGTAACGGCGGCCAGCCGCCCTTCCCCGAGCGAGCAGAAGCCGAGGATCTTGCCATAGGCGGGATCGATCGCGATCGACCGGGCCTCGCGGTAGGGGGCGGTGGTGCGGAACTCATCGAGCGACTCCCGCTCCTTCCGCTGCTGCTCGGCGAACAGCTGCTGGGCAGCGTCGTTGGCCCCCC
>JBAWVV010000280.1:0-5835 GCA_037147115.1 Planctomycetia bacterium
TCTCGTCCAGAGGGAAAAAACCGGTCGAACGCGCTTCTTCTGCGGGCCGCTTGTCACACCCCACCAGAGCGAGTGATGACAGGACATTTCCCCGGGCGATTCAGCGCGAAGGTATGCTTTTTCCCATGCTCACCTTCACCCAGTCGTTCGCACGAATCTCACACCGCTCCCCCCTCGCTGCGGTGACTTTTCCCCTGCTTCTCGCGGCAGCGCTGTCGGTGCAGCCCCCCGGCGCCCGCGGCGACGACGCTCCGGCGCCGGCTGCCGCGCCGAGCCCGGGCCACTCCCTCCATGGCGAGAGCTTCTCCGAAGGGCCGCGGCGCCGGCTCCCCCTCACGCCGGGCTGCGGGGTTGTCCGCTTCCCCGTCACGACCACCTCGCCTGAGGCCCAGGCCTATTTCGAGCAGGGGATCGGCCAGCTCCACGGCTTCTGGTACTGGGAGGCGGAGCGGTCGTTCCGCACGGTCCTCCAGATCGACCCGGCCTGCGTCATGGCCCACTGGGGGATGGCGATGGCGAACATTCAAAACGAGGCCCGGGCCCGGCAGATCATCGCCCGCGCCACCGGGCCGGCGTTCGACGCCGCCACGCCGCGCGAGAAGGGCTGGATCGAGGCCGCGAGGAAGCTCTTCGCCGAGAAGAAGGACGACGCCGAGCGGAAGGCGCATGCCACGGAGTTTCTCGCGGCGATCGAGAAGATCGCCCTCGACCATCCCGACGATCTCGAGGCCCGGGCGTTCCTCGTCGCCTTTTCCTGGTGGAACAAGAGCCGCATGGGGCTGGCGGTGACCAGCCCGCTGGCGATCGACGCCCTCGCCCTCCAGGTGCTCGCCAAGGCGCCGCTCCATCCGATCCACCACTACCTCATCCACCTGTGGGACGGCTCGCGCCCCGCCGAGGCGCTCCGTTCGGCGGCCCAGTGCGGTCAGTCGGCCCCCGGCATCGCCCACATGTGGCACATGCCGGGGCACACCTTCTCCGAACTGAAGCGTTGGCAGGATGCGGCCTGGCAGCAGGAGGCAGCGGCCCGCGTCGACCATGCCCAGATGCTCCGCGCCCATCTCTACCCCGACCAGATCCATAACTTCGCCCACAACAGCGAGTGGCTCGTCCGCACGCTCAACCATGTCGGCCGGGTTCGCGAGGGGCTGACGATCGCCGCGAACCTCTCGGCCATGCCGCGGATCCCGCGCTCGAAGGAGGTGAAGCCCGATCCGGCCCAGATCTTCGACGAGAACGGCAGCGCCTGGCAGTACGGCCGCGACCGGCTCTTCGAGACGATTCTGATGTGGGAGCTGTGGGACGTGGCCACCTGCCTCGCCGACACCCCCTACCTCGAGCCGGGGCGCGAGTTCGACGACCAATGGCGGCGCGAACAGCTCCTCGCCCTGGCCGGCTACGGCCGCGGGGACCGCGACGCCGGGGGGGCGGCGCTCGGGCGGCTAACGGCGATCGAGGCCCGGCTTCGGACCGAGCGGACCGACGCCGCCGCCACAGCCGAGACAGCCGCGCGCGCCAAGAACCAGTCGGCGGCCGAGATCTCCAAGGCGATGGCCGACGCGATGCAGCCCATCTCGGAGAAGATCGAAACGCTGCGGCGCCCGCTGGCCGAGCTCCGTCTGCGAGATCACCTCGCCCACGGCCGCACCGACGAGGCCAAGGCACTCCTCCCCGAGGTCGGCGAGCTCGACAAACGCCGCCTGGCATCGCTCCATCTCGCGCTCGGCGATCCCGCCAAGGCCTGCGAGCTCGCCAAGGGGCTGGCCGACGGTGAGCCGCAGCAGCTCGCCCCACGCGCGCTCCAGGCCTGGATCGAGTGGAGCGCCGGCCGACGTGACGAGGCGCTGGCCACCTTCCAGGAAGTCCGGAAGCTCGCCGGCTCCGCCGATTCCGATCTGCCGGCGCTGCGGCGCCTCGCGGGAGTGGCCGAGGCGGCCGGCCTCTCCGGCGATTGGCGCGTCCCCGCCCCCGCGGTCGCGGATGCCGGCATGCGCCCCGATCTGGCCACGCTCGGGCCCGCGCAGTGGCAGGCGTGGCAGGCGGGGGAATGGAGCGCTGTCAGCGTTGCGGGGGAGCCGGTGTCGGCCGCGGCGCTGCGCGGCCGGCCGCATGTTTTGATTCTCACCCTCGGCAAGGCCTGCACCCACTGCAATGAGCAGGTGAAGGCGTTCGTCGCGAAAGCGGCCGAGTTTGAGAAGGCGGGGCTGCCGGTCGTGATCGTGAGTACCGACTCCCCGACCGACATCCGTGATTCAGGCGAGACGCTCCCCTTCCCGGTCCATTCGGCCGCCGACGGAGCGGCCTTCCGCGCCCTCGACGCCTGGGATGATTTCGAGGGGAAGCCGCTCCACGCCACCTGCTTCGTCGCTGCCGACGGGAGGATGCGCTGGCAGCATGTCGGCTACGAGCCGTTCATGCTCCCCGACTTCCTCCTCGAAGAGACGCGCCGGCTCCTTTCGACCCCCGAAAGCCCGGAGTGCCTCCTGCGTCGGTGAGCCGACGGCTACGTGATCGAGCCGTTGCTGTCGCCGTCGACCCCGTCCTCGTCGCCGCCGTCGACCTCATCCTCGTCGTCGAACTCCTCGTCGTCATCCCACGGCCAGAAGAACATCTGCACCTGACGGAGAACGATCGAGTCCTCGCCATCCTCCCCCGCCTCCTCGTATTCGACCTGGAAGAGGATGCCGTCATAGCTCTGGAGCTCGGCCAGCGGCACCTCGGTAAGGAGGACGGTCTTCTCATCGATCCGCTCCGCGGTGACAAAGCCCCAGGGATTCAATTCCCCCTGAACTTCGACATTCACGGCATCATCGAAAGCGTCGGAATCGCCCTGGATATGGAAGTGGGGCATCGACGTTGAATCCTCAAGAGGGGTGGAAAGTGGCGGGGGCCGCGGGCCAGAGCATACACCGCCGGCGAGCGACGCCAACGGCCCGCCACGGCGCCGGGGCCATTCCCACCTTAGCCGCCAGCCTCACAGCGCCAGGCTGGCATAGGCCAGAAGCGACGCGAGGCCGATGACGGCCGCTTCGACGGCGATTTTTCCCCGGCTGATCGGCAGCGCCCCGACGACCACCGCCAGGATCAGCCCGGCCACGGCGAGCTCCACCGCCAGCACCCTAAGGCTGGCCCGCTGGGAGACGCGGATGGCGAGGAACAGCACCACGATCAGCCCCCCGGCTGTCACCCCCTGCCAGGTGCTCCGCGCTCCCAGGCGGAGCGCGAGGAGACTCGCCAGATAGATCGTGAAGGGGAAGAAAAGCTCGCGGTTGTCAGTCGCCCGGAAGAGGACCAGCCACACCAGCCCCGGCACGACCATCGCCAGCGACGCCGGCCGGAAGTCAGCGACGGCCAAGGCGCCGATCGCCGCTCCACCGATCGCCGTCCACGGCCAGCCCCCCACTCCCTGCGCGGCCGCGAGGAAGAGGATCTCCACGACGAGAAAGGTAGCGGTCGCGGTGCGCGTCATCGGGTCGCCTGCCTCCGGGGGCCACGGTGCAAATGAGGCCTGCGGGGGCACACCGCCCCCTTGCCTCGACGGCCCAGTGGCGGCCGCCCGCCACGAGCGTGTTACTTCGTCTGCAACGATCCGCCCACCGCTGAAGACGTGGCGATGTTCACGCCGTTGTTCTCGATGATGTTGTCGATGACCTTCGTCCCCCCCGACGCGCCGCTGGCGAACAGGCCGAAGCCCCGGTTGGAGACGATGCGGTTGTTCTTCACCGCCAGCCCCTGGGTGCTCTCGAGGATGACGCCGTCCTGGCCGGAATGGATCGTGTTGAGGAGGACAGTCGAGCCGCTGCAATCCCCCTTCGCACTCAAGCCTCGCCCCTCGGCACCGTTGATGTCGCTCGACTGCACCCACACGCCGCGGGCGGCCTGGAGCTGGATGGCATGGAACGTGTTGCGGATGATCGTCGATTTGATCGCCGTCCCGGTGAGGAGGCCGATGAGGCCGATGGCGTTGTCGGTGCCATGGATTCCGTTGGCCTGCGCCGGGGAGTCGCCGCCGAAGAGGAGGCCGGTGGCAGAGTTGACAAACAGCCCCCACGCCGCCCGTCCCCCGCCGGGGAGCGATCCCTCGATCGTATTCGACTCGATCGTCGTCGCAGCGCTGTTGCCGGTCGCGACGATCCCCTGGAAGCGGTCGCGGAACAGCCTGTTGCCGGTGACGGCGAGATGGTTGGCGTCGGAGAGCTTGAGGCCGATCGTGTTGTCGGAGATCGAGTTGGCAAGGATCCGCGTCCCGGTGAGATCGCCGACGGCGGCGACCCCGACGGAGGTCCGACCGGGGACATACACACCGGAAGCATCGGTGCCGGCCGCGATCGTATTGCCCCTCCCCGGAGCCCCGAGCGTGAGCCCGCGGACCCGTTCGAGCGAGACCCCGATCGGGGTGGCGGTGATCGCGTTGCCCGCCACGACCGTCCCGGTCGCGTCGCCGTCAGCCCGCAGGCCGTAGAGGGTGTTGCTCCCGATCCCGTTGGCGGCGACGACGAGATTCTTCGCACCGACGAGGCTGATGCCGCCGGCGTTGCCGTTGACGGTGTTTGAGCGGATGGCGGTGCCGGTCATGTCGCCGGTGGCGACGATCCCGGTCGAGACGCCGTTAATCACGTTCCCCGAGGTCGACGTGCCGAACGACAGCCCGGTGGCAGATGAGAGATGGGCCCCAAAGGCCCCCTTCCCAGCACCATCGATGCGGTTGCCGGTGATCGTCGTCGCCGGCATCGCCCCGCTGGCCTGGATCCCGGCCACCGCGTTCTTCGAGAGGGTGAATCCGGCGATCCGCGAATCGTGCGTGGGGCCAACGACGATCCCACTCCCGGCCGTATTGACGACCTTGCTGCCAGGGAGCTGCATGTCGATGCCGTTGACGCCGGGAGCGAACACGATCCCACTGGCGCGCGCCCCTGCCGCCGATCCGTCGATCGACAGCGGTGCCGCGGCCTTCACCGCGCTGGCGCTGTTGACCCGCAGCGAGGCTAGCGGCGTTGTGCCGCCGACGGCCTGCGCGAACTGGATCGGGCCGTTGCCGGCGGCGAGCGTGAGATTCTTTGCCCCGTCAACCGTCCCCTCGAAGTTAATCCCCGCGGCGGTGAGTGTCGGCGTGACGGCCTCGGCCCCCTCGCCAAGGAAGACCGGGCCGGTGAAAGTCTGCGTGCCACCGGTCGTCACCGGCGCCCGGAGCACGATCTTCGACCCGATCATCTGGAGGTGGGGATTGGCAAGCGAGATCGTGCCACCGTTGGCCACCGTCTCCTGCTGGATGACCGGGAGGAGATCCGCCCGGCCGATGATCACTTTGCTCGCGGCGATCCGCATCAGCTGAAGATTGGCGGTGCCGCCGAGGCGGATCACCTGATCGGCATCGATATTCCTCACCGTAACGGTCTTGTTCGTCGCCACCATCCCGCCGGCCAGATCGAAGCCGAAGGCGTCGCCGGTGAAGGTGATCGGGGCGGATGAGCTGGTCACCGTCGCCCCCTTCACCGAGAGCCCGGGGGAGGTGGTGAACGGAGCCGCCGCCTGCGAGTTGCCACTTCCGCCGCGGCCGGTGATCGAGATCGGTCCCTCGTCAGACTGGACGGCGGCGGTCGAGGTCAGCGAGACGCCGGTGTTGTCTTTCGCGGTGGTGCTCGCGCTCCCGCCGCCGGTGCCGTTGAGCGTGATCCCCCCCTCGTTCCCGGCGCCGGTGGCCGTGGCCGAGGTGACGCGCCCCTGGAGGAGGATCCCGTTGGCGCCGCTGCTCCCGGTTCCGCCGGTGCCGGTGAGCGTCACCGCACCGCCGGTTGTCGCGACCGACGATCCCTTGTCGATGAAGATGCCCTGGTT
>JBAWVV010000281.1:0-5835 GCA_037147115.1 Planctomycetia bacterium
GCTTCCGCCCCCCGCCGCCGGCCCGCTCCAGTTCCCCGGCTCGTCGCTCCAGCCGCCGCGGTCTAACGCGCCGGCGCAGGGGATTCCGAGCCTCGGGGCGCCTCCCGCCGGGCTGTGAGCCGGCGGCGCCTCGGCGTGCCATAATTCCTCGCATGGCATCGATCCCCGGCGACGAATCTCCTTCCAGGCCAGGCCTCCCGGCCGCTCCGCGCGCCGCGCTCGACCGGCACAAGCTCGCGAAGCTCCGCGCCTGCCTGGCGGAGATCCTCCCCGCCAATTGCTTCTATGCCGCGAAGCTCGGGGCTAGCCGGGCGCTGCCAGAGTCGCTCGCCGAGTTTTCCACCTGGCCGGTGACGACAAAAGAAGAGCTCGTCGCCGGGGCCGCGGCTACCGGCCTGCCTGCGAATCTCACCTTTCCGCTCTCGTCGTACGTCCGCTGCCATCGCACCAGCGGCACGCACGGCCGGCCGATGCCGGTCTTTGACACCGCGAGCGATTGGACCTGGTGGATGGAATGCTGGCGGGCGATCCTCGCCCGGGGCGGGGTCGGCCCTGGCGACCGCGTCCTCGTCGCCTCGTCGTTTGGCCCGTTCCTCGGATTCTGGAGTGGCTTCGACGGCGTCCTTGCCTGTGGCGCGATGGCGATCCCGACTGGCGGGCTGTCGAGCCTCGCGCGCCTGGAGATGGCCCGCAGTCTCTCGGCCACGGTGCTCATGGTGACGCCGAGCTATGCGCTCCACCTGGCCGAAGTGGCGGCGGAGTCGAAGCTCGATCTGGCCGCTTTGCCGATTCGGTTGGTGATCGTGGCCGGCGAGCCGGGGGGATCGGTTGCGGCAGTGCGCGACCGGATCGGGCTAGCCTTTGATGCGGACGTCCTCGATCACGCCGGCGCCAGCGAAGTCGGCCCGTGGGGGGTGGGGGATCGGCATGGCCGGCATCTCGACGTCCTCGAGCCCTGGTTTCACCCGGAGTTTCTCTCGGTCGAGACTGGTCATCCCGCCGCGCCGGGGGAGCTGGCCGAATTGGTGCTGACGACGCTCGGCCGCGTCGGCGCTCCGGTCCTCCGCTATCGCACCGGCGATCTCGTCCGTCCGCGCTGGCCCGACGACGCCGAGGTTGCCGCGGGGGAGAGCCCGTGGGTGAAGCTCGAGGGGGGCGTGATCGGCCGGGCCGACGACATGCTCGTCGTTCGCGGCGTGAACGTCTTCCCTGGGGCGATCGACGGGATCGTGCGAAGCTTTCCTGAGGTGATGGAATACCGGCTCACGGTCTTCTCGCGCGAGAGCCTCGACGAGCTGGCGATCGAGATCGAAGATCGGCTCGACGATCCGCGCCGCGTCGCCCGGGAGCTCCATCTCCGCCTCGGGCTCCGCGTCGGCGTCACGGCAGTACCGGCCGGGAGCCTGCCGCGATTCGAAGGGAAGGGGAGGCGGATCATCGACCGCCGTCACGACACAAGACCGTCACCGAGGAGCGATTCATGAGTGATCCATCGACAGGCAAGCCATCCCCTTCCGCCCATCCCGCATCGATCCGCCGCTTGCCCGACGGCAGCGTGGAGATCGGCTGGAGCGACGGCGTGCGCAGCCCCTATTCGCCGCGGCTCCTCCGCGACGCCTGTCCGTGTGCCACCTGCCGCGAGGAGCGGGCGGCGCCGAAGCCGAAGGGGCTGCTTACCGTGCTCTCGCCGCAGGAGCTTGCGCCGCTCTCGATCGCCGGCATGACGCCGGTGGGGCAGTATGCCTACAGTATCGAGTTTTCCGACGGCCACTCCAGTGGCATCTACACGCTCGAATATCTCCGCGAGCTGGGGTGAGGGGATTGGGCGCTGCAGGCCCGGGCAGCGGTGACAGCGCAGGCCCGTGCAGACAAGGGCGCCGCTGCGGAGAAAAAACACGCGATGTCGTTCTCGTCGCTCGCTGCAGCAGTTGGCCGACCATCATGGGAGCGTCGGCCAGACCGGACGACCAGCGGCAGCCATCGGGATCATCCAGAGGCTGCCCCCAGCGGTCACATAAAGGGTCTTCAGATCGGGCCCGCCGAAGGCACAGTTGGTGGTCTCATCACGCGGGATGGGAATGAGCTGGAGCAGCACTCCCTCGGGAGAAAATACATAGATTCCCGCCGTCGGCTGGGCCTGCGTCTCGAAAGGCGGGTTCTGCTCGTTGAGGCCACCCGCGACGTAGAGTCGTCCCAGGGAATCAAGCTTCATTCCATCTGGTCCACGGGTCTGTTTCCAGTCGTGGATCAGCTTCTGGCTCGCGAAATCTACGGTGCCGTCGGGCTGGAGGTCGAAGCGAAAGAGCTTGCGGGCCCCGCCGACCTTGTCGTTGTTGTTGTCGCCCACGAACAGGTATTTGTCATCGGGGGTCACCACCAGGCCGTTGGGCCGGTCGACTTCATGCGTGATGATGCGGGTGACTTTCCCATCCGGATCGATGCGGTAGACCCCTTCGACCTGCTTTCCCTGCGGGTCGAGCAGTTCGAGAGACGAGCGGTCGCCGTAGCAGGGATCTGAAAAGTAGATGCGGTTTTTCGAGTCGATCGTCAGGTCGTTGGGCTGGTTGTAGCGGTGCCCCTGGTAGCGGTCGGTCAGCACCGTGACCGAGCCGTTCGATTCGAGCCGCGAGACGCGCCGGCGGACCGATTCGCAGATCACCAATCGTCCCTGCCGGTCGAACAGCAGCCCGTTGGTCCCCGCCCCTTCTCGGTGGATCGACTGCTTCCCCTTCAGGTCACGACGCATGATGTGGCCGTCGCCGCTGGTCAGCAGGCCCAGTTCGGGATGCCATGCCGGGCCTTCACCGGCCCCGGCCTCGGCCAGCAACTCGGGCTTCGATCCGGGAGCCAGCACCGGATCGGCGGCTGTGCAGCGGCAACAGGCCAGACCAATCCCCACCGTCCAGGCAATCAGGAGCGTGATGCGGAATGTCATGCGTTGCCCTTTGAGCGGGTGCGAGCGATCAGGCCGAGGATCTCTTGCCGATTCTCGACAACGTCTCGAACCCAGGGGACGAAACGGCAAAAGATCCTACTGACAGACCGGGGCCCCCTACGCTCAAGGATACTACCGCCGGTTGGCGGTGGCGCGCCACCGGGCGGCGACACGAATCTCTTCCGGGGCGTTTCCTGCTCTGGCCAGGAGAAGTCGCACAGGGGCGGCCCCCAGGAGCGTGTCAGTGGCGGACGCGGCGGCTCATCATGATCTGCGAGAGGATCATCGTGCCGAACCAGGCAGGGAAGAACAGCGTTGCCGCCAGCCGTGCGCCCTCACGCTCGAACACCTCTTCCGGAGCCAAGCCGATCGCCGCACCGGCGATGGCAGCGGCTGTCATCGCTGTCGCTAGCCCCGCGACGACCGACACGGCAGCGACCGTGACCCACCGCGGCCAGCCGGGCTGGCAGGCATAAATCGTCGTCGCCACCATCGCCGTCAGTCCCCAGGCGAACGCTACCGAGAGCATCGCGGTCGATCCTCCGGCAAAGCCGGCGATCGCCAACGACAGAGCGATGAGGAGGAGGATCCCGAACAGGCTCGCGCCGCGTCGCTGATCGGTATCGAGGGCGTGTCGGCCGAGCGGATCGAGGAGCAACAGGAGGTTGAAGACGGAGTCGCCGACCCAGGTGAGGAGGGCGAAGGCACCGTAGGCCGCGAGGAAGATGCGGATCATCCACCCCTCGGCGTCGCTCGCCGGCTGCCGGCGGGCGAGCGTGCGGGCCACGATGAAGCCCCCCACCACGATCCCCCAGCGCATCCGCGGCGGGAGCTTCTGCATCCAGAGGAAGTAGCCGAGGAGCAGGCGGTAGATCGGATTTCTCGCCTTGAGCGCCTCGACGATGCCGCTGCGGGCGTACTCGCTTGTCGGGTCGAGGCGAAGCGCCTCGCGGAAGTGGCCGGCGGCCCGCGTCGGATCGCCGGCATGGAGCATCGCCCACCCCTGCGTGGTGTGAGTGGCCGCGTCGTCAGGATTGCGGCGCAGAGCCCCCTCGATCGTCGCGGCGGCCGCGTCGCGATCACCGAGTTGGAGCAGGGCCCTGGAGCGGGCCGTCGTGCAGCCCTGATCCTCCGGGTCGATTGCCAGGCCGGCATCGGCCGCAGCGAGGGCCTTCTTCCACGCGCTGGTCGACAGGTGGATCGCAGCCAGCAGCGAGAAGGAATCGGCGTCGTACGGATCGAGCCGGATCGCTTCCTCGATGGCGGAAGCTGCCTCGGGAAAGCGTTGGCGGTGGAAGAACACCTTCGCCAGGGCGTAATGCGCAAACGGGCTGCCGGGCGTTAGGGCCACGGCTTGGCGGGCATGGTCGTCCCCCTCTTTCCAGGCCTCACGCTCGGCGTGGAGCAGCGCCAGGCAGGCGTGCGCTGTGGCATCGCCGGAATCCTCGGCGAGGACGGCGTGAAACTCCCGGATCGCCTCGTCGGCGCGATCCTGCCGCATGAGCAACAAGGCGCGTTGCAGGTGGGCGCTCATCGGCGGGTGATTCCCATATATTTCAGGATGTCGTCGTACATGCCCCCTTCGTTGGAGTAGAGGGCGTGGTTCTTGGCGGTGGCAAACCATTCGCGCGTCGTCGGCTTGTGCCGCGCTGCGGCAGCGAGGAAATCGGCGGTGGAGAGCGGCTTGAGCGTGCCCGCCTTCATCGCCTCGCGGAGCTTTCCCTCCACCGCTTGGTCGACCACGGCGTTGAGATCGGCGCCGGAGTAATCGGCGGTCTTCCGGGCCACTGCCGCCATGTCGGCGCCGGCAGCCGGCTTGTCGCGGCAGAGGATCCCGAGAATCTGCTCGCGTGCAGGGGTGTCGGGAGGGGGCACAAAGAGGATCCGGTCGAAGCGACCGGGGCGGCGAAAGGCGGGATCGACATGCCAGGGGGAGTTCGTGGCGGCGAGGACGAGCACGCCCTCGTTTGAGGCGCTCGCGCCGTCAAACTCTGCGAGAAACTGGTTGATGATGTGCCGGCCGCCGCTGCGCAGCATGTCGCTGCGACGGGCGCCGAGAGCGTCGACCTCGTCGAAGAACAAGACGCACGGGGCGCTCGCCCGGGCCTGCTCGAAGACGTCGTGGAGATTCCGTTCGCTCGACCCGATCCACATGTCGAGGATGTCGGAAATGCCGACGGAGAGGAATCCGGCCTTGATCTCGCCTGCGGTCGCCCGCGCCAGATGCGTCTTGCCGCAGCCCGGTGGCCCGTACATGAGGATCCCGCCGCCGATCCGCTTGCCGTAGGCCCGATAGAGCTCCGGATGGGCGAGGGGGTGGATGATCTTGAGGCGGATCTCCTCCTTGAGGTCGTCCATCCCGCCAACGTCGGCGAACCCGATCCGCGGCCGCTCGACGTCGATCCCAAACCGTTCCTCCTCTCCGCGTTCGCGGACGCGCCCCTCCGAGACCTCGCCCCTATCGTCATGGGCGCCGAGGCCGAACCGGGCTTCGAAGTCGGCATCGGCCGCCGCCGGATCGCTTTCGATGCCGAGCCGGTATTGGGCGATAGCGGCGGGGATCTCCCCCCGCGCTGCCAGCAGCCGGGCGTGGATCACAAACACCTCGGCCGGTCCGTCCGGCCGCTTCACCATGGCCTCGACCAGCGCCAGGGCCGCTGACGATTTCTCCTGGCGAAGAAAGGCGCGGACAAGCCCGAGTTGCAGGTTGGCGTCGGAGGGGGCCAGAACCAGGGCGCGGCGGTATTCAACTTCGGCCTCATCGGCGAGGCCGTGGGCGAGGAGCGAATCGGCGAGGAGCCGGCGGAGAGGCACGTTGTCGGGGGAGTGGGCGAGTGCCTCGCGGAACGCCTCGTGTGGATCGGATGCAGCCATGGGTTGGTTGGACACCGTACTGGAAG
>JBAWVV010000282.1:0-5779 GCA_037147115.1 Planctomycetia bacterium
GCCATTCAACGACAGGGGGCCGAGGAACAGTCGCAGGCTCCGGGCCTGCTCGGTCGACAGCTCGGTGAGGCCGTCGAGCGACAGCCCGTGCCCCGGTTGACCGTGGGTCACGAAGGCGATGATCTGCTCCTCGGAGAGCGCTGTCAGTCCTCCGAGGCGGGCTCCGTAGGGGAGCATTCTCGGGCCGCGTGATTGCGGACCGCCGACCGCGAACGGATCTGCGAGTGCCGCTCCCGACAGCACAAGCGCGATGACCGCAAAGCATGCACTCCGCATGGTCTCCTCCGAGTCGTTCGCCCCGGGCAGGTTTAACCGACGCCGCCCCGCGGGCAGGTATTCCCCTCTGCCGCTCACCATCTCCGGGGAAACTTAAACCCCTCGGGAGACGAGTGTCAAACGCCCGTCGACGTCGGGTGCAGCCCACCGATCCCTCGGACAAAACAGACCATCGATATTGCCGCTCATCGCCCGTCCGATTGCCCCTGCAGCCGTCATCGGCAACATGGAAAACTCACACTGCCCGCGCCGTCGCTCACCCGCCAAGCTCGCTTCGCGCCTCCCTCTCGCCGCCTGGGGCTCGAACATCCGTATTGCGACGGTGCCGAGGCCGCCTAGGGCGGCGTCGCTGTTCGCAGAGAACAGAAGGAAGACTGGTTTCACTCAGCCGGCAGCACCTCGAGCACGGCCGGCTGTGAGCACTGGCCGCCGTCGGCGGTGGCGCGGAGATGGAAGAGCCTGCGGCCGGGCTTTGCCACGGGGGAGGCCGTGATGAAGAACTCGCGCTCCGATTGCCCCTCGACGATCAAGAGGCCGTTTAAGCCGATGTTGTCGACGTAGCAACCGAAGGGGAGGTTGCGACCGGAGTCGTCGCCGCCGAGTTCGATCCGGTCGGCGAAGTCGTGGCGATCGGCCTTCACCCGGGCTTGGATCGTCTCGCCGGGGCGGATCCTGAAAGTCAGCGGCTCGCCAGGGACGGCCGGGCCCTTGCCGTCGGCATCGAGGATCGCGACGGTGAGCTTCGGCTTCTCGGCGAGTTTCAGATCGCCAAGCGACCCCAGTTCCTGGATCACCTCGCGGCCGTCGATGATCGCCGTCGCCTTCACGACCACAGCCTTGTCGGCCGCTTCGTCGGGGGCGACCGCGTCGGCGGAGGCCGAGAGCAGGCCGATCGCCCGCTCCTGCCCGGCCTCGATCTCCACTGGCCCATGGAACGTGAAGCCCGCTGGGAGATTATCGATTGAGATTCTGACGGGGCCGTCAAAGCCTTCGTCGCGGGTCACGTTGAACGGGATCTCCCGGCCGCTCCCCGAGCTGACGGCGAGATCCTTGGCGCCAATGGATGCGGTGAAAGAGGGGCGCGGCGCGCGGATGGTGAGGGTGTAGCTCCACGGGTCTGAAGGGAGCGTGGCGCCGAACCCGCGGATGTCGCTGACGCGGGCGACATACTCGCCGTCGGCCGGAGGAACGAAGATCAGCTGCGAGTCGGTGCCGAGGCGCCGGTTGGCGGCGTCGTCGTTCTCATAGAAAAGAGGGAACACCGGCAGGCCGGTGGCCGCCGGCTGCGCGCCGGCCGGGAGCGGGCGCACGACCCAGGCCGGCTCGCCGAGGGCATGGGTGATGGCGGTGGTGTCGAAGAAGGTTTGCCGGTTGCCGCTGCCGGGATAGACCTTGAAGCCGGAATCGGGGCCGCGCGGGTAGAGCCACAGCTTCACCACCTCGCCGCCGGCGAAGAGGTATTCGTCGAGCTCCATCTCCGCCCAGTTGTGCATCCGGAAGTCGTCGGACTGGTTTGAATCCTTGCCACGGAAGGTAAACCAGCTGTCGCGCGTCGCCTGAAGCACGACCCGCTCCACCGGCCGACCATCGGCATAGTGGATCTCAAGTCGCGAGTCGAGCTTTGAGCCGGCACGGCCGGCATTGATCTCGACCAGCAGCGGCTCGCCACGCCGGGCGATGAAGCGAACGAGATCGGCCTCACCGGCAGTGTCGATCCGGCCGGTGACCGTGGTTTCCGCAGGGGGCGATGCCGGCGCGGGACCGGCGGCGGCCGGTGCTGCCGGGGTGGGCACCGCGGCGAGCCGCTCGATGGGGGCGTCGAGGAGCTCGAGGGAGCCATCCATCCGGCCAACGAGAAAGCCCCCCTGCGGCCGCGCCACCAGCGCCGCCGCGACATCGCTCTGCCGCGGCAGCGGCGCCGTGGCGGCGAGATCGGGGAGCGTCCAGGCTGAAAGCGACCGATCCTCGGCGGCGGCGAGCACTCGCTGGCCGTCGGCGGAGAGGGCAAGGGCCACGATCGGGCTCTCGTGCGCGAAGCGGGCGTGGAGCTGCGGGTTGAGCCCCGGCTCGTCGAGCGTGACGAGCTTCCAGAGGTGGATGCGCTTGTCGCGACCGGCGGCGACCAGATGGCGGCCGTCGGGAGTGAAGAGGACAGCGTGAACTTCCCCCTGGGGCTCTTTGAGCGTGTCGAGGCGGAGCCCGTCGCTGGTTCGCCACAGCTTGACCGTCTCGTCGGCGCTGGCCGAGGCGAGGAGCTTGGCCGACGGATGCCAGGCAAGATCAAAGATGGCGCCGTTGTGAACATCGATCGTACGGACGAGGTCGCCGGTGGCGACATTCCAGAGCTTGATCGACCGGTCGTAGCCGGCCGTGGCGAGGAGCGTGCCGTCGGGGGAGAGCTCGGCATCGTGGAGGAGATCGCGATGGCCGCCGAAGGAACGGACGAGCGCGCCAGAGGCGGCGTCGCGGAGCTGGGCCTCGCCGACGAGCCCGGCGGTGCCGCCGGCGATCGCGAGCTGCGTGCCGTCGGCGGAGAAGTGAACGGCGTTGACGCGCCGCGGGAGATGGTCAAAGGGGACCGGCGCGGCGGCGCCGGCGAGGACGACGATCCCGGTGCCCGACGCGACGACGACGCGGCTGCCATCGGGCGAGACGGCCAGCGCCGTCACCGGCTTCGGGCCTGCGGCGGCAGGGAAGTCGGGGACGACGAGATTTTTCAGGATTGAGGTGTCGGTAAGGGGGGGCGCGGCGCCGGCGGCGACCCAGGCCGCGAGGGTCGCTTTTTCGGCGGCCGTCGGCTGCGGCTGGTCGCGCGGCGGCATGTGATCGTCGCCGGTGGCCTCGAGCCGCGCAAGGAACAGCGACGCCGCGGCGTCGCCGGCGGTGAAGGCCGGGCCTGACGTGCCCCCCTTGGCAAGCGCCGCGAAGGTTTCCATGGAGAGCTCGCCGGATGCGTCCCCCTCGTGGTGGCAGCCGGCGCAGCGCGTGCGGAGGATCGCGGCGACGTCACGCTCAAACGACGGCGCGGCCGTGGCGGGGGATGACGCGCCGATCGCCACGAGGATTGCGACAGCTGCAGCAGCGGGGAGGAATCGATGGAGCATCGCAGGGTCCTGGATGGTTTTGCCCACGTGAAGTCAGTGTCGGAAGAGGAACTCGCGGCTGGTCATCAGCGACCACCACAGATCTTCAACGGCGGCGCGCTTCTCTTCGGGAGGAACGGTCGCAAGCAGGTCGACGAGGGTCTTCCGCTCGGCCTCGCTGGGCCGGCGTGACAGGCAGGCGATCCAGGCCTCCTCGACGATCTTCTCCGGGGCAGGATCGGTGGCGAGGAGCTGCGTCACCCGGCTCTCCTTCGCGGCGAGCTTGTCGTTGATCGTCGAGCCGTTGGCGAGATTGAGTACCTGGACGAGGCTCGGCTGGTTCGATCGCTCGCACTCGCAGGTGATGTCGCGGGTGTTGCGGCCAAAGACCTTCAGAAAAGGATTTTTCACGGCAGAGTCGTGGAGCTGGAGAGCGCGGGTCCCTTCGGCGTAGCCGGTCACCTTCTCGGTCGAGCCGTCGTTGAGGGCCAGCTCTGTGAACACCTCGCCGACGCCGGTGACATCGGCAATCGCATCGGAGAGAACCTCGGCCATCAGCCGGCGCGGGTACGCGCGGGCGAACCAGCGCCGGTCGTCGACATTCCCAGGGAGGGGCGTGCTCGAGCGGCGGTAGGTGTGGGAGGTGAGGATCAGCCGCATCAGGCTCTTGAGGTCGTAGCGGTGCTCGACCAACTCGGCAGCCAGCGCCGCCATGAGCGGCTCGTTACTGGCTGGATTGCTGACGCGGAGGTCGTCGACCGGCTCGACGAGGCCGACGGCGAAGTAGTTGGCCCACACCCGGTTGACGATCGCGCGGGTGAAGTAGGGGTTGTCGGGCGCGGTGAGCCAGGCGGCGAGGGCCTCGCGGCGGTCGGCAGGGGCCTCAAGTGGCAAGGCCGGCGCGTCGAGCGGGGCCGGGGGCTGCGGCTTGCCGGTGCGTGGCTGGAGGAGCTCGCCGGAATCCTCGACAAACAGCGTCCGCTGGCCGTCACCGCCACGCGAGTCGCCTCCCCAGCCCTTGGCGCGGACGCGCGCGAAGAGGTTGGCGAAGGCGTAGTACTGGTCGTTGGTCCATTTCTCGAGGGGATGGTTGTGGCACTTCGCGCAGCCGATCGAGAGGCCCAAGAAAGCCTGGCTCGTGTTCTCGGCCATCGTCTCTGGGTCTTGATGGACGGCGAAGAAGTTCGTGGCGCCGTTGTCGAGGCTCGAGCCGCTGGCGGTGACGACGTCGCGGGCGAGTCGGTCCCAAGGGACATTCGCGGCCACCCGGTCGCGGATCCAGCGGTAGTAGGCGTCGACGGCCTGCGGCCGGAGCTTCGAGCCGGTGACGAGGAGGATGTCGCTCCATTTATAGCTCCAGTAATCGATGAACTCGGGGCGCGCGAGGACGAGCTCGACGAGCCGCTCGTGCTTCCCCGGCGAGGCATCGGCGAGGAACGCCCGGACCTCCTCGGGGGTCGGCAGTCGGCCGATCGTGTCGAGGAAGACGCGGCGAATGAAGGTGGCGTCGTCGCAGGGGGGGGAGGGCTCGAGGTGGAGCTGCTCGAGCTGGGTGAGAACGAGGGTGTCGATGAGGTTGGCCCGAGGGGCGGCGGCGAAGGTGGCGGCGGGAATGTCGTTGGGAAAGGGGGCGACGACGCGGGCGACAGCGATCCGCGAGGAGAACCAGGCCGTGACGGCCCCGGCGCCGTGGCCGATCGCCGTGACGGTGCCTGTGATGTCGGCCGGGGCGGCCGGGTCGACGGTGGCCACCGATTCGTCGGTGGAGGCAAACCGGGCCCAGCGGGTGACGTCGCGGGAGGAGCCGTCGGAGTAGCGGGCGGTGACGGCCAGCCGGGCGGTGGCATCTTTTTGAAGGGTGATCTCCGCCGGGGCGACGTCGATTCCCACGAGGGTCTTCTCGGCGGGCGATGGGCCGGGGCAGCCGGCGGAGATCCAGGCAGCCAGGAGGGCGTAGTCGGGGCCTGCCGTGTCGAGCCGCAGGCCGCCTTTGTGGGCGACGGCCATCGTTGGCTTGGTGAGGAGGAGGCTCGCGCCGGGGGCGCTTGAGTCAACGCGGCGGCCGAGGGCTTCGCGGCTGATGGCGAGGTGGTCGGCCTGTGGGTCGTAGCCGAACAGCGAGAGGCGGAAGCCTCCCTTGCCGGCGAGGGCCCCGTGGCAGCCGCCGGTATTGCAGCCGGCCTTGGAGAGGATCGGGACGACGTCGAGGGCGAAGCTCGGCGTGTCGGCGCGGGCGGTGGCCGCGAGGAGGGCGACGGCGGCGAGAAGGGAGAGAAAGATGTGGTTCATGGAGACGGGGCCGCGCGTGGATACGGAGAGGAAGCTGTGTCGGTCTGGCTGCTGGCCGCGGCCCACCGGGGCCTGAGCGTGGATACGGAGAGGAAGCTGTGTCGGTCTGGCTGCTGGCCGCGGCCCACCGG
>JBAWVV010000283.1:0-5765 GCA_037147115.1 Planctomycetia bacterium
CGATGCGACGATTACTAGGGTGCCAGGGATTCGGCCGCTCGCCTGTCGCGCGTCTTGTCGTGCTGGCCGTCCTCGCCGCGGCACCGCTGCTTGCCGCTGCGGCGCCTCCCGATCCTCTCCCCGGCGTCGGCCATCCCGGGTTTCTCTCCCCCCAGGTCAATCCGCTGGCGGTCGTCGGCGGGCATCTGTTGGTCGCCAACACCCCCGCCGACACGCTCGACATCATCGAGATCGCCTCGCGGAGCGTCATCTGTAGGATCCCGGTTGGCATCCAGCCGGTGTCGGTCGTGGCCCGCCCCGACGGCCGGGAGGTATGGGTCGCCAACCATGTCTCCGATTCGGTAAGCGTCATCGATACCGCCCCGGAGAGCGCCACGCGGTTTCACGTCGTGGCGACGATCCAAGACCTCGACCCGCTCACCCTCGGCACCCGCTTCGATGAGCCGGTGGGGATCGCCTTTGCCGACAACACGAAGGCCTATGTCGCCCTCTCTTCCGAGAATCGGATCGCCGTGATCGACGTGGCGCGGCGAAGCGTGGTGAAGTCGCTTCCGATCGCTGCCCAGGATCCCCGTGCTATCCAGGTGCGCGGCGGCAGGCTCTATGTGGCGCCGTTTGAATCGCACAACCGGACGCAACTCTCGGGCGGCCGGGGTGAGCCCGACGGCGACCTCGTCACGTTCGACGCCTGGGAACACTCGATTCGCCACAACAACGTTCTCTCCCTCGGCCACGTCGTCGACATCATCAAGCACCCGGACGTCCCCGACCGGGATTTGTTCGTGTTCGATACCACCACCGACCAACTCGTGGACACGATTCACGGCCTTGGCACCCTCCTCTACGGCCTCGCTGTCGACCATGACGGCCGCGTGTTCCTCGCCCAGACCGACGCCCGCAACGACGCCAACGGCCGGGCCGGCACGCAGCAGCATGGGCTCGCCGAGCTAGAGAACAGGCCGTTTCTGAACCGGATCACGAGTGTGCTTCCCGGCAGCGGGGCGCCACCGCGGTTTTACGACCTCGAGCCGCTGCCGCCTGAACAGCCCGCCGATGGCACGGCGCTCGCCACGCCGTTCGGGCTGCGTATCAGCGACGACGGCCGGACGATCGTCGCCACCGCCGCTGGCTCAGGAACACTCTTCACGCTTGACGTGGCCAGTGGCGCGGTCCTCGGCCGCGTGGCGGTCGGCGCCTGGCCCGACGGAGTGTTTCTTGAGTGCGGTTCGGATGGGACGCCCGTGCGGGCCTGGGTGCTGGCGGCCTTCTCCAATGAAGTGACGCTTGTCGATCTCAGCGATCGGGAGCATCCTGCGGCCGTGGCGACAATTCCGCTTGCCGATCCGACGCCCGAGCTTGTCCGCCGCGGAAAAATTGCCTTCCACACCGCTTCAGCCTCGACGACGAAGACGTTTTCCTGTGCGAGCTGCCATCCCGACGGCCACACCGATCAGCTCCTCTGGGTGCTGGCCACGCCGGTCGTCTCCGGTGGCAAGCAGATCATGCCGCGCTCGACGATGCCCTGCCGGGGGCTCCGCGACACGGCGCCGTTCCACTGGGACGGGATCCCCGGCGATCCCTACGGCGGCATCAATAGCCACTCTGTCTACGCTGCTGTCGCCGCCAACAGCGATGCTGCCGATCCGACAAGCCCCGTCCGCCATCTCATCGACGGTGGGCTCGCCTCGACGATGCGGCTCTCAGGTGACGACAGCGTCAACGACGAAGGAAAGCCGGGCTCGCTCTCTCACGCGGACCGCGACGCCATGGCCGCTTTCCTCCTCGACATCCCCTATCCGCCGGCCCAGCGCCGCAGCGCCACGAACGTCGTCTCCGAGACAGCCCGGAGCGGATTTCGCCTCTTCCATGTCGATGGCGATCTCGATCCCTCGAAGCCGACGCCGAATGTCTGCGGCGATTGCCACCGGATGCCCCATCTGGTGAGCACGAACACCCCCGGCACCGGGATGGACACGCCGACCTGGCGCGGGGCGTACGACCGCTGGCTGATCCTCCCCCAGGGGCGGCTCAACATCATCGACTTCGACTTCTTCCGCGACATCGCCCACCGTGGCACGCCCGAGCGCGATGTGTGGCGGATGTCGTGGGGGGGCCGGGAGCGGTTTGACCCGGTGTGGGAGATGGTGCTCGAGGGGAGCACCGGCTTTCCCGGCGCGTTTGGCCGGCAGGTGACGCTCGATACCACCACGGCCGCCCCCGATCAGCGTCTCACGCGCGATCTCCTCTCGGCCCTCGAAGCCGCTACAAGCGACGGCACCGTGCTCCTCCGCGGTGAAGGAATGTTTACGTCAGGCGACGGGGCGGGCGACGTGGTGCTCGAGTTTGATGGGGGGAAGGGCGCTGCGGTGTATGTCACGCATGACGGGAGCGGCCGTGCTTGGTCGCGCGACGATCTTCTTGCCGCCGCCGCGGCCGGCGACTTCACCGCGACCTTCACCGCCCGCATCGGTGCCAAAGGCGCGCAGCCGCAGCCGGCGATCTGGACAGAGGGGGAGATTCAGGCCCAAGCGGGGCATCAGGCGTTTCCGAAGCTGAAATCCCTGGAAAGGCTGATGACGATGCGTGGCAGGCATGTCGATGAAGGCGCTTTCCCCCTCGTCGACGGCCGCCGTGCCGAGGGGCTCGTGCGTGTCGATGGGGAGACGGTGGTCGTGGAACTGGCTGCCACGCCCGGCGACGGGATGCATCTGCTCCAGGTGCAAAATCCGGGCGGACTTGCGAGCAACGATTTTTTGTTTTTTGTCAACGAGGACACCGCACCCGTCGCTGATACGAAGGGGAAGTCGCTGGCCGAGATTCTCGCGTTGCGGAAGTGGGATCGGCTTGAGGGCACCTGGATCGACAAGGCGACCGGTGGCCGGATTGTGCGCACGACCTACGCCTGGAAGATTCCGGATCGCGTCCTCGAGGTGGTGAACACCGGCGGCGACAATCCGTCGACATCGCTGCTGGCGGTGAATGCCGCCGACGGCACGATCTTCCAGGTGGGGGGAGATGCCCGTGGGGCGACCTTCGCCGGGGGTTGGACGGTCGGCGACGATGGCGCGGCGACGGTGCGGCTGGGCATCACCGGTGAGGATGGGAATCGATTCGATCTCACCATCCGCCATCACTTCACCGGCACCGACACGATGACGCTCACAATCGAACTGCCCCAGCCGATCACGATCGAGCTGGTGCGAGCGAAGGAGTGAGGCGCCAGGCACTCCGCTCGATTCCATCATGCCGCTCGACAACGCCCAGATCCTCCGCGTCTTGATGCCATGGCGCACGCGCCTCTCGGCAGCCGCATGGCTGGTGACGCACGACGCCCACGCCGCCGAGGACATCTTCCAGACGGTGGCCGTGAAGGCGATTTCTACGAATGTTGCCTTTGAGGCCGAAGCGGCGCTCGTGTCATGGGCGTTCATCGCCATGCGCCACGCGGCGATCGATTGGCGGCGACGGCGGTCGCGCGAGGAGGTGGGGATTGAGGCCGGGCTCCTCGACCGGCTCGACGCCGACTGGATCGAGCGTGGCCCGGAGGGAGGGCGGCTGGCGGCCCTCCGCGAGTGTCTCGAGGATGTGCCTGCTCAGTCGCGGCGCGTGCTCGAGCTGCGCTATGCCGACGGCCTTGGCTGCGCTGAAGTTGCGGCGGCCGTGGGGGTGGGCGTCGATGCGGTCTACAAGCGACTGTCGCGCTTGCACGCGACCCTCCGGCAGTGTGTCGAGGGAAAACTGCTCGAGGCCAAAGGAGCCTATCGATGACGCGACATGATCGGTCCGAACAGCCCGGCCCGATGCTCGAGCGGTTGCTTGTCTTTCTTGACGGCGGCGGCTCGGCGGACGAGCGCCGCCAGGTCGAGGTAATCCTCCGGCAGGATCCGGCCGCCCGGGAACTTCTCCGCGACCTCGCCGAGCAGGCGGTCACGGTGGCCGATTGCCGGCGCGTGGCAGGGGAGGAGATGTGGAGCAAGACACCGAGCAGGGAAGGGGAGCGGCCCCGGGCCGGGCGGCAGGCTTGGCGCTGGCCGGCCATCGCGGCGGGGCTTGTCATGGCGGCGGCCGCGGCGGGGGCGTTTTCCGCTCGGCCGGCGGCGCCGCTGGTCATCGGGCAGGTGACAAAGGCCGTCGGGGCAACGCGGTTGTTCACGGCGGCGGGGCGGATTGAGGAGGGGATCGCGACCGGGGCGACGGTGGGGCCGGGCGACACGCTCGAGTCACGGTCGAGCGATGCCTGGGTAGCCACCGCTCTGGGTGATGGGGCGACGCTCACGATCGCCGGGGAGTCGGTGATCCGGGTTCTCCTGCCCGAAGCGGGGGAGCGACGGTTTGATCTCGTCGAGGGGAGTCTGTGGCTCGACCCGGCGTCAGGGGCGGCTGCGGCGCCGGTCGTGGTGCGCACACCGGCGGCCGTCCTCGAAGCGACCGGGGCCCTGTTTGACGTCCGCTCCGGGGCCACCGAGACGGTGCTGCGGGTTCATGCCGGCATGGTCCGAGCGGCCCGGCGCGTTGACGGCGCCGTCCTCGACGTTCTCCCAGGGAGCCGATGTACGGTGACTCTCGCCGCCGACACGGTGCTCGCCGCTGAGCTGCAGCCCGATCCGACGGCGGACTGGCAGCTCGATCCGGTGTCGATCGGCGCCGCTGGCCACGGGCTCCTCCGGCTGGCGACGGCCGATCGCCCGGCGCGCCTGGCGGCCTTTCCGTTGCTGTGGCGCGAGGGGGGCCGTGCACCAGTGCTCCTCCATGTCGTGGGTGCCGCGGTGTGGCGGGCCTCCGATGCCCCGGTGCGAATCGGCCCCGACTCCCGCTTCCGCTTTCGCGGCCGGACGACCCGCCCGGTGGCGATTCGCTTCGGAGTCAGCACGCAGCGGATGCAGGGGGTGTTTTCGGGGAAGTTCGAAGTCGACGTGCCCCCTCAGCGTCAAGCCCGCGACGGCGCCGCCTTCGAGGTCGAGCTCACGCTTGCCGATCTCGTCGCGATCAATCCGACGCTCGCCGACACGGCCGAGGGTCTCGAGGTGGCCGACATCTACGCGCTGACGATCCTCGAGGATGCGGGCTTGGAGATCGTGTCGATCGAAGTCACTGGGGGAGAATGACCGGGGCCCCGTTCTGCCCATTCATAGCGGGCTCACGGGCTTTCACGGGGGGCCACGAGCCGACTGGCCGCACGGCGGATTTTCGGCTGCGGATGATCGGCGGCAATCGATTCGAGCTCCGCGGTCTCGCCGAGCAACATCAATTGCAGAATTGCACCTATCTGCACGTCTTGTGACTCGTGATCCCATGCCAGTCGGCGGATTTCCGGGACGAGCTCCCGGAAGTTATTTCCTCCGATGATCCGCATGGTGGCTGTGACGAGCTCCGGGTTGGATGACGAGAGCGCTTCGCGGAGATAGGGGCCGGCAGCATCGCGGTAGCGGGTTGTGAGAATCGAGTTGGCACCGCTTTGCACCCGGATGTCGGGGTTGCCCAATTGCTCGACGATCAACGGGATCGCCCGCTCGGCAGGCTCCTCTTTGAGTGCCTCCATCTGCCGGCACTCAGGGAGCGACACGATGCCGTATTCCCTGACAGCCATGGGCAGAAACGCCATCGCGTTGATGATCCCGTGCACCACCATCAGCGGCAACAGTCCGCTGAATCGCAGTCGCCAGGCGCCGGAGGCGACTCCCATCACGAACGCTCCGACAAGGCGATCGGAGCGAAACGTGGGACCGAGGTGGCAGGCGGAAAAAAGGATCGCTTGCACAAGCACC
>JBAWVV010000284.1:0-5748 GCA_037147115.1 Planctomycetia bacterium
CCGAGCAAGCCTCGGTGCGAACTGTTCGATGCTTTTGATTCTCTCACCGGCCGTCGTTTTTTGCGACCATTTGGCGACGTCCGCGGTGGGGCAGGGGAATCGATGACGATATCGGCGGACCAGCAGCCTTTCCCCTCGTGGCGAAGCCGCGATCGTGAGCACTTCCCTCGGACGATGATCGATTCGAGCGGGCCATTCCCCCGGGACCTCCGCCATGCCCCGGTCGATCACGATCAGTCTGCCAGTGACCGATCTGACCATCTCGATGGCTTTCTCCACGCCGATCGGCTTTGAGCCCCGCATGCCTCAGCGGCGCCACAGCAACTGCAGCGACAGCGCCGGCCCCGGGTCGAACTCGACGACGTCGGTCCGGCCCGAGGTGAAGCTTGCCCCCTGGAAGAGCTCGCGGTCGAATAGCCAGCTGGCCAGCGCCTCGATCGTGAACCCGCCCCCGAGCGTCCGCTCGAGGCCGACGGCCGCACGCTGGTCGAAGACGAAAAACCGTTCGTCATCGATGATCCGATCGGCGAGGAAAAAGATCTGCGTGTCGGTCCGATAGAAGGCGATCAGCGCCCAGTCGTCACCGAGCCGGCGGCGGGCCTCGACATTAGCATTCACGAGGGGGAAGTACGCCGCCGTGATCGTCCAGGCCTCGTCAGGACGCCACTCGAGCGACGCCGGCACACCGAGCTTGGCCTCAAACGATTCACTCGGTCGCCACCCATAGGCGATCCCCGGCAGGGGATAGGGGAGCTGGCTGGTGGGCGAAAAGAAGACGCTGAAGCTCCACTCGTCGCGGTCGTTCTTGGCCGGCGTGTTCCAAAAGGCGACCGCCATGAGCGTGAGGTCGCGGCCGGCGGCGAACGGGCGGTCGCTCGCCGAGCCGAAGAGGAATGTGCCGCCGAGCGTGCCGCCGCTGTCGAGCGGCCGGATGTGGGTGACGCCGGTCTCAACGATCCACAGTTGATCGGGCACCGATTGGCCCGAGTCGGGGAGGATCGCGGTGCCGGAGAGTTCTAAGCGACCGAAGCGGCCGATGCCGATCCACAGCGGGCTCCCTTCCTTCGGGGGCACAATGGGAGCGGCCACGCGGGCGAACTCGGCATTCATGCCGAGCGTTGCCGGCTGCCCCACGACATCGGTGGCCGGGGCCCAGAAGCCGCCGATCGACACAGGCGCCGCGGAGCCGAACGGGCCGCCTCCCGACCGACGCCGGCGGGCCTCCGGCACCGGCTCGGGATCGGCGTCGGCGATCGGCTCCCCGGCAAACAGATTCTCCTCGAGATTGAACTCGACCGGCGGCAGCAGGGCCACGCGCTGCGGCGACCGCGCCACCGACGGCTCTTCGGCCACGCTCGCTGAGGCGGCCAGCCCCATCGCCAGCGCGAGGGCCGCGGTCACACGACTGGGCGCTCTCGTCGGCACGGCCGGGAACTTTCGCAAGGAGGCTGTGGATAAAGTGCGGGGAGAATAGCGAGCATCCGCGGTAAAGCAAAGCCGAAGTCGCCTTTGCAAAGCCCGTGCTCAGACGGGCGAAAAGCTTCCCGACGGCCGGGAAGGGCACTTCCGTCGAAGACCCGCCAAAACCTTCTAAAACTCACGCCAGCCAGGGGGGTTCACGACGCGGGAAGCGGTCGCTCCCCTGTCCATGGCCGCAACATCACCTTCCTGAGCATTTGAAGAAACCGCTTGACGGAGACTAACCTTCTCGCTCGGTAAGGCATGTCGGATTCGGGATCGTCCGTTGCCGTGCTTTCGCGGCGGCTCACCGCCCAACGGACGCATGCGGCGCCGCTATCGGTCGGCTCTCATCCATTTGCACACGCACGATGAATGAATCCGTTCCCGACAAGGTATTCCGACTGGGCCACTCACTTGCCACCCGACCGCAGGACGTCTCTCGCTGGCTGACGTCCTGGTATGTGCCCCCCATCCGCAGCGGGCTGCCATGGCTAGCGTGGGGAGCGATCGATTTTCTGGATCGATTCCTGACTCGTTCGCACTCCGTGTTCGAATATGGAACCGGAGGGTCGACCCTCTTTTTTGCCACACGCGCCAAAAGCGTGATGTCGGTCGAAGATGACCCGCGTTGGCAGCGGATCGTGCGTGACCGGCTCGCCGAGGAATCCCTGGAAAACGTGACCTTGTGCCCAGCTGATTCGAGCGTTGAGCCGTACGCGCGAAGCCCCTACGTCCTGGCGCTCGACCAGCCCCACGACGTCATTCTGGTGGATGGCCACGAGCACCATCAGGGCGTCGATCGGCTTACCTGCTTTCGCCAAGCCGAACAGTTCGTGAGGGTGGGCGGGGTGATCGTGCTCGACGGCGCCTGGCGATTCGATCTGCAGATCGGCGACACCCGCGCCCGTGACGTGACGCGACCCGAGGGCATCGGCCCCGGCCGCAAATGGGTTACCCGCACCGACGTTTTTCACTTCTGAAAAGAGGCGTTGCTCGGCTGGGAAAGCCGCAACTGGGGAATATGGACGTTTCGATTGTGATACCGTTTCTCGATGCCGCGGCGACGTTGCCCGCCTGCCTGGCCGGCCTCCAAGCCCAGGACGATTTCGACGGTGAGGTGGAGTGGATCTTCGTGGACAACGGATCGACGGATGATTCGGCGAAGATCCTTCGGGCCCACCCGCGGGTGCGGCTGCTTTTTGAGAGCCGCCCCGGCGCCTACGCGGCTGGCACGCGGTCGTTCCGCCATCTGAAGTCATTACCCGTTACTACCGTCTCGGCAGAGATGCCGCATCGATCCGTGTCATCACAGCCCGCGAGACGGGCAGGCCGTATCTTGGTGCCATGGCCCCGGATAGGCCCGGGCATGGCGTCTTCGGCCGACTGGCAGGCAGGCTCCAGCAGATCGCCCGGACGCAACCCTCGAGCCTGCTGCTGCTGCCCCTCGCCCTGCCGGTCCTCTGCGTCATGGGGACCGCATACCTGATCGGGAGAGCATCCGCGGGACTCTGGCAGCCCCGCGGACTTCCCGACACGAGCGCACGTGCGGCATGACAACAGTCCCAGCAAACATCGCCGACGCGGCGACCGCGCAAGGGAGTCGTGCTGCGCTCCAGGCCCGCGAGTCACTCGCAAGCCTCGAGGCGCGGTACCCCTGGCCAACGCAACGGCCGTCCGAGTCGCCGATCCTGTGGAGCCTGGATTACGGAGGGCGGCGACTGATCACTGACGCGATTCCCTCGCGCGGTGTCAACGTGCTGCTCGAGATCGGCTCGTTCTGCGGCGGATCGGCCCGTCAGTGGCTGGCCGCGTCGCGGGAGGTCGTCGTCGTCTGCGTCGACCCCTGGCCTGACCTGGTCGACCCGGGGGCGGGAATCGTCGCCCATCGGATCGGCCGTGCCTATCGCGACCAGCTCCGTGCCCCGGAAGGTGTCTATCGGTCGTTCATTTCCTCCATGTGGGACGTCCGGCACCGGATCGTTCACGTGCGAGGAATGGCGCTGGACGTACTGCCGGAGTTGCACACGCTTGGCCTACGACCAGACATGGTGTACATCGACGCCGACAAGAAGGGGCACGAGATCCCGGTGTGTGATGAGCTTTTTCCCGACGCCATCATCACCGGGGACGATTGGAATTGGAGCGATGGATACTCGTTTCCGATTCGGGAACCTGCCTCCAGATCGGCACGCAAGAGGGGGCGTCGGCTCAAGAGCGTCGGAACCACGTGGTTGATCGACGACGGCCCATGGACCATTCGCGAGAGACTTCTGCAATTGCAGTCGTCTCCCCGCAGCCTGACACAGGCCACTCACTCCCTCATCCAGCGGCTGTATGGAACAACGAGCAGCGGACGCCGCCGATAGCCAAAACCCCGGCAAGTGGCGGGGACAGGAATCCAACCAACCAGGTTTTCAGCTGGACCCCGACGGGCATGGCCGCGTGGTCCTTCGAGCAGGATGGGCGTGAGCCGATGGATGGCTCGGTGGGTGAGGGATTTTGACTGGAAAACAGGCCGACGAAGAGGCGATTGCCCTGTTTGTCTACCGACAGCTAGCCCGGCACTTTTTGACCGGCGTTCACGGGCACCGGCACGGCCCGGAGGCCCGAGTCGCCACGTGCCCCAGACTGTTCGGTGTGGCTCTCCCCCTCCTCGTGGTACTCAGCATCCTGATTGACGGCCCACGGATCGTAGCGTCGCTCGCCAGCCAGGATATTGCGCGCGACGAGCATCCCCGTCATCATCGCGTGGTCTTGGTTGTCGTACTTGTGCATGCCGTTGCGGCCCACCACATGGAGCCCCGGATACCCAGACTCAAGGCCGTGGCGGATGGTGGCGACGGTGTCCGCATAATCTTCGTCATACACCGGGTAGGCCTTCGGCTGGCGGACGACGCAGCCATCGAGCACGTCGGTCTCGACCGCCAGCCCGAGTGTTGCCAATTCCCGACTGGCGAGATCGATCAGCTCGGCATCGGACATCGCCCACAACCCGTCCCCCTCGAAGCAGAAGTACTCGAGGCCATAGCAGGCCAGCGCCGGGTCGGGCACCATCTCCGGGGACCAATTGCCGAAGTTCTGGATCCGCCCCACCTTGACGCCGGCATCGTGGACGTAGATCCAGTTATCGGGGAATCGCTGGGTGGGACGGACGATCAGGGCAACGGTGAGAAAGTCGCGGTATCGCAAGCGTGCCGCGGCGTCGAGCGTCGCCGTCGCTGGGCGCGGTGAGAGTGCCCTGACAACCTCGCGCAGTGGGGCCGAAGCGATCACATCCGCCGCTGCGACGCAGCCCCGGCCCCCGTCGGCGTCGGCAAACTCCACCCGCCACGGGAGTGGATCGCTGGGGGTGAGGTGGAGGCCCGTGACGCGGTGGCCCAGGAGGACCCGGCCACCCCGGGCCCCGACTTGCCGTGCTGCGGCCTCCCAAATCATGCCGGGGCCGAGTCGGGGATAGCGGAAGGAGTCAATCAGTGTCTTCGCCCGCCTCCCGCTGTCGCGGCGCAAACGCTTTGGAAGAAGGGCATGAACGATGGCCGTGCCGAGCGACAGCCCCTTGATCCGCTGCGCCGCCCAGTCGGCCGAGATCTCGGCGCATGACATACCCCATACCTTCTCGGTATAGGTCTTGAAGAAGATCTCGAAAAGCCTCTGGCCAAATTGGTTCCTGACCCAGTCCTCGAAGGAGCGAGGTTCCCTGACAGGAAAGGCTCGGGCGTAGGCGTAGCTGCCGACACACCGTGCCGATTCGAAGACGCCGAGGTTGCGGACCGCCTGAGCCGCACGAATCGGGTAGTCGTAGAACTTACCGCCGTAAAGAATCCTGGAGAGCCTGGGGCGCTCGATCAAGTCATCACCGAGAATCTCGGTCCACAGCGCTTCGATTTCCGCGCTCTTGGAGAAGAATCGATGGCCCCCGATGTCGAAGCGGAAGTCACCCCCTCCCGCAGCGGCTGAGCGGTAGCGGATCGTGCGCGAGATCCCACCGACATCCTGGGGATCGGCCTCGAGAACGGTCACATCGACGCCGCCCTGCGCGAGAACAAGAGCCGCCGTCAGACCGGCGGGGCCGGCCCCAATGACCGTCACCGGCCCAGGGCGTTGGGCGGAGACTCCAGGCGGCGGTTGGTTTTTCATCGTTGCACCGCTCCCGCGCCACCGCGCGTCGCTTAAACGGAAGGGATGGTGTCGGAGTGCCCGAAACCTGTCAAGGACCGTGGTTCCTGCAACGGATGTGAACCGCGGTTTCGGCGTTCTCGGAGGATTTGATCGCCGCGGGGGGAAGGC
>JBAWVV010000285.1:0-5740 GCA_037147115.1 Planctomycetia bacterium
CGCAAGTCCGGTCAGCGTCTCCGGCGTCCCCGAGATCGACCCAAACGGTTTGAGTGCAGCGTTGGGGTTAATCGTCGGCGGACTTGGATTACTGGAACGACGACGGTACGGCCGCTGACGGTTCCCTCTGGCGTTGTCCCCTCCGGAAAAGACGCCCGAGGACATGCACAGATGCCGCCACCGCGGCCTGACGGGTCGTGGCTTTGACCGGCCACGGCTGAGAGCGGTGGCGGTTCTTTTGCAGCCCGAAGCAGGACTTCACTCGCGCCGGTCTGCGCCCACAGATTCTGCGGAGGAGGCCGAGAAAAACGAGCGTTGAAAAAGATCGCGGCCCGCCGGTTGCATCCGGCGGGCCGCTCAATTGAATGCCTGACGTGATCCCCGACGCTCGGGCCTGCCGGGCCTGAGATCAGGGAGTCGGTAGAAGGATCGTGCCGTTCTCTTCGATCTTCGCCATGCCCGCCTTGCCGTCGATCGTGTAGTCGATCGAAAGGTGCTTCTCCGCACCGGGGGCCGGGTCGCCGCCGAAGACTTTGTTGAAGTTGTCCCCCGGGATGAAGATCAGCGCCAGGCTGCCGGCGTTCTTGCGGACGACGTCGGTGACATCCTTCTGCCGATCGCCCGCACCAAACGTCGCCTTGACGATCTCGAGCTTCACCTTCTCCAGGCCCAGCCCCTTGGCAAGCGAATAGGCCTCGGCCGATTCCTCGGGGAGCTTCTTGACGATCGCCGCGGCGGCGATCCGGGCCTCGGGCTTGATCTCCTCCTCGGCGCCGGCCTTGGCGGCGAGCTTGAGCATCTCGATGTCGGGGTAGCGGCGGGCCACCTCGAGGACGAGCTTCCGCTCCGCCGGAGTCTTCGTGGCCGCAAAGGCAGCGACGGCCATCTTCGACCGCTCCGCCTGCTCGAGCTTGAACTGCCGCGCGATGCGGATAAATCCCCGGATCGCCCGACCGCGGTACTTGTCTTCAGCGAGCGACTTGGAGAGGTCGAGGAGCACAGGCGCCGCATCGGCCGTCATCCATTCCCCGAGCAGCCGGCTGGCGACGTCCTTTTGGGCGTCGTCGCCGTTCTTGGCGGCGGCGGCGACGGCGGCGAGGGCCTTCGTACCGCCGACCTGGCCGAGGGTTTCCAGCAGCACCTGCTTCGCCGGGGCCGGAGCGGTGGCGAGCGGGCCGGTGACGGCGGCGGCACAGGCTTCCCGGTCGGGCATGCGGATCGCCGCTGTCAGGAGCGCCTTCTTGGCATTGGCGGCGTCGGCGTCGTCGCGCGGCTTCACGACCTGGGCGACGAGCACCGGAAGCCGTTCGACGTCGACGATGTTGCCCAGAGCCGCCAGGGCCGCGGCCCGCGTGGCCGGATCCTTGGAGTCGACGGCGGCCAGCGCCGGCGGGATGGCGTCGATGCGACGCTGCCCGACCAACTCCAGGAGCATCGGCAGGAGCTTGCCCGACGCGGCCGGGAGGCGCTTCTTGATCTCGGCATCGACCTCGGCCCCTGACAGACTCGAGATCGAGCCAGTGGCCGCCTTGGCGAGATCGGCATCGGCATCGGCTGCCCCTTCGAGGAGGACGGCCAGCGCCGAGGCATTGCCGGCGGCGCCGAGCGACTCGAGTGCCGCCAGCCTTGTCTCCTTGCTCCCCTTCGCCGCGGCGGCGACAAGAGCTTCGACGGCCGCTGGGCTCTTCCGGTCAGCCAGCGCCCGGAGGAGGAGAGCGGCACGGTTGGCGGGAAGCTTGGAGAGCTCGGCCACGAGGGCCGTGTCGCACTTCCCCGGCTTGACCTCGCGGGCGGTGGAGAGCCCGAGGCGGAAGATCGACTGCTCCGGCGACTGAAGCTGCTCGACGAGGAGCGCGGCCCCGTCATCGCCGCGGGCGAGGATCGCGCCGCGGGTCGCCTCGAGCTTCCGCTGCGCCGGCACCGGGGCCTTGCGGACCTCGTCAAACAGGGCCACCGCGTCGGTCGCCTTGCCGGCGGCGAGGAGGCCCTCAGCGGCGAGGATGCAGCCCTCGGCAACGGCCGACTGGACGGCGCCGTTGGCTCGCGGCAGGGCCGCCTTCAGCGCTGAGATCGCCGGGAGCGTGCCGACATGCCCGAGGGCGACGGCCGCCGCGGAGGCGACCTCCGGATCGCGGTCGCCGAGACGCTGGGTGAGGATCGGGAGGGCGCCGGCATCCTTGCGGACACCGATCGTGTTGAGCGTGCCGACCAAGAGGTTGCCGGAGAGCGTCGCGGCAGCGGCCCGCAGGGCGGCGTCGGCCTCCGGTCCGGGAATCGCCTCGAGGCCGGTGCGGGCCCAGGAGTGGAGCCGCTCGTTGTCGAGGAGCTTGGCGAGCTCGGGGACGGCATCGGCCGAGCCGTAGATCGCCAGGTGCTTGCAGGCGAGGGCCTTGTCGGCCTCGGCGGCATCACTGCGGAGGACGGCGAGGGCCGCCTTCGCCTTGTCACCGGCGTCGGGGCTCTGGGCATGGATGGAGCGGGGCACCGGGACAAGGAGGGCCGTCGCCGTGGCAGCCAGGGCCAAGCGGCGGAAGAGGGAGACATTCAGCATGGGAGAGTTGTCCTGAACGGGGGATTGGGTGGGAGGGGGACGCGAGGGGCGAGCACAGGCTGGAATCAGATCCGCCACGGCTCGCGGAGCGCCTCCGAACGGAGCCGGTTGGCCTCGACGTCGTCGACGAACGCATTGGTGGCGTTGTCGAACTTCACCGGCCGGCCGAGGAACAGGGCAACGTTGGCCGCATGGCAGGCAATGTGGGCATTGCAGGCCGCATCGGCGTTCCCCTTCGGCTTGCCCCGGGTCTTCACGCAGTCGAGGAAGTCGCGGACATGGAACGTCGCCGGATAGCCGCCGATCTCTTCGACGGTCCGCCCGGCAAGAAGCTCCGGGGAAGAGAGGACGAGCTTGCCCGAGTCGCCAGCCTCCACCCAGCCATCTTCCCCCTCGAAGCGGACGGGGCAGGAGCCGAGCGGGATCCAATCCTTCTCGCGGAAGATCAGCTCCACGCCGTCGTCATACGTGCAGACAATCTGGCCGTCGACCGGTGGGGAATAGGCAACCGGCGGCGGGCAATCGTTGACGGCCCACTGGCAAAGATCGACGCAGTGCGAGCCCCATTCGAGGACGCCGCCACCGACGAGCCCGCCCCCCTTCTCGAAGTTGAAGCCGTCGAGGAGCTTGGCATTGAACGGCCGCCAGGCCGCCGGGCCGAGGTACATGTTCCAGTCGATGACTTCCTTCGGCGGCTCGTTCTCCGCCGGCAGCCAGCCGCTCGAGCTGGCCGTCATCCCGGCGGGATGAGCAAAGACTCGCTTCATCTTGCCGAGGCGGCCGGTGCGGGCCAGTTCGCACGCGAAGGCGAAGTGGGGGAGATTGCGGCGCTGCGTGCCGGCCTGGAAGACGCGACCGGTGCGGCGGATCGTGTCGCGGAGGAGGAGGCTCTGGTCGATGTTCTTCGAGCAGGGCTTCTCGCAGTAGATGTCCTTCCCGGCCTTCGCGGCGTAGACGCTCGCGGTGGTGTGCCAGTTGGGGCCGGTGGCGATGAGGACGGCGTCGATGTCGCTGCGGTCGAGGAGCTCGCGGAAGTCCTGGTACATCGCGCACGATTCGTTGCCGTATTTCTCGTCGGCCATCTTCTTGATGCCGACGCGCCGGTTTTCCTTGACGTCGCAGATCGCCGTGAACTGGACGTCGTTCTGCTCGAGAAAGCAGCCGAGGTCGTAGGTGCCGCGGTTGCCGATGCCGATGCCGCCGAGAACGACGCGCTCGCTCGGCGGGATCGTGCCGTCGAGGCCGAGGGCCGAGCCGGGGATCACGGTCGGGGCGATCGCCGCCGCCGACAGCGAGAGGCCGGTCTTGAGGAAGCGGCGGCGCGAGGCGCCGGGGCGGGTGACGGACCTGGCCATACGGATGACTCCTGGTGATGTCGTGGTGGTGCGCCGGCGCGTTTGACGCGCCGACCGGAAGACCCCCTGGCGGTCGAGGAAAGGCCCCGACCGCGGCCAACTACTATAGCAGGAGACGGGGATCGTCAGCAGACGTCGAGAACCGTGCCGTCGGAGAGCTGGATCGGCCGGTTGAGGCGATCGCGGAGCTCGGTCTTCGGCGCGATGCCGAGCCGGTCGTAGACGGTGGCGAGGACGTCGGCCGGCGTCACCGGCCGGTCGGCGGGCTCGCCCCCCTTCGAGTCGCTCGCGCCGTAGACGACGCCGCCGCGGACGCCGCCGCCGGCGAGGACGGTGGAATAGACATTCGGCCAGTGGTCGCGGCCGGCGTCCTTATTGATCCCCGGCGTGCGACCGAACTCGCCGGTGTTGACGACGAGCGTCCGCTCGAGGAGACCGCGGTCGGCGAGATCGGCGACGAGGGCCGCGAAGGCCCGGTCCATCGGGGGAACGATCTGCTGGTAGCGGCCGAGGAGCCCGCCGTGGGTGTCCCACTCCTGGTTGAAGGCGTTGTGGGCGACGAACTGGACGCCGACTTCGATGAGCCTCCGGGCGAGGAGGAGCGACTGGCCGAACTTCGTCCGGCCGTAGGCGTCGCGGACGCTCGCCGGCTCCTCCGAAAGATCGAGCGCCCGGCGGAAGCGGCCGTCGGTGACGAGGTCGTAGGCGCTTTGCTGGAGCCGGTCGTACTGCTCGCGCGTGTCCTTCTCGAGGAGTCTGGCGACGCCGTCGAGGCGCCGGTTGAGCTCGAGACGGTTGCCGAGCCGGTCGTTGGTCATCCCCTCCGGCGGCGTGAGGGCGAGCGGCTTGTAGCCACTCATATTTGGATCCCCCTCGATGATGAAGGGATCGTGGACTGCCCCGAGGAATCCGCCGTACTGCCCCGGCATCCGGTTGGAGGGGCCGGGGATGCTCAACCAATTGGGGAGCGAGACGCTCCGCGGCACGCCCGGGGGGGAAGTCTGGAGGGCGTTGAGGACGGCGCCGGGGCCGGGGAAGTCGTCGGAGTGGGCCTCGCGATCCTGGTCGCGCTGGTTGTTCGACCCGGTCAGCGTGACATAGGTGCCGGCGATGTGGTTGGAGAACGTGTGCGTCATCGAGCGGATGACGCAGAGCTTGTCGGCCACCGTCGCCGAGCGCTCCATGAGCTCGCCGAGCTCGATCCCGGGGACAGTCGTGGCGATCGGCCGGAAGGGGCCGCGGATCTCGGCGACCGCCCGCGGCTTCGGGTCCCACAGATCGATGTGGCTGGCGCCCCCTTGGAGGAGGATGAAGATGCACTGCCGCTGCCAGCCGTCGGCCGGAGGGCCCGCGGTCGCCGCAGTGGCAACGCGCCGGCCGAAGGCATCGCCGCCGGCGCAGCCGAGAATCGAGAGCGCCCCGACCCGGAGGAGCTCACGGCGACCGACGGCGGCGGGAACCTGCATGGGGAGCATGGGGACGGCTCTCGGGAGTGGCGCGGCGAAGACCATCGTACGTCGGGAATCGTTGGCCGGTCGAGGCCAGGGGGGGAAGCGGAACCTTGCGGCAGTCTTATCGAACTGTCCCGTAGACTGATTCGTAGAGCTCCCCGCCAGAATGAGCCAATCTCAGTGAGCCGATCTCGCTGCGGGCTCGTTCCCTCACGGGCTCGTCCCCCAAGAGCCCCACTCTGAAAGATCCCGATGAACGTTTTTCAGTTTCGCTCGGTGTCGTCGCCGGTGTCGTTCCTGGTTGTCGCCGCGATCGCCCTAGCCAGCCTTTCGACCAGCCACGCGGCTGATCCGAAGGGGGGCGGTCGGGGACGTTCCGGCGG
>JBAWVV010000286.1:0-5732 GCA_037147115.1 Planctomycetia bacterium
GAGGCCGAAGGGCTCGTCGTCTCACTCTGATCGACGCAGGTTTCCGACGAGTCAGTTTCTCACGCGGCCCGCAGGAGTGGCGAGCCGGTGTCGTCGCCCGGCATGCTGCACTGGCGGTGCTCGATCTCGTCCATGATCGCCAGGAGGATCTCCTCGCGGATCGTCTGCATCTCGCCGTCGTCGGCCGTCAGGGCGAGCGCCGAGATCTCGATCGTGTAGGCCGCCGATGATTGTCCCGTGAGCCGGACCCGCGGCGAGCCGGGATCGAGACGGGCGTGGTCGCCGAGGAGATCGCGGAACCGCGAAAGGAGATCGCGCACCTGGCCGGGGCTGGCGTCGGGGCGGATCTCCACCGGCAGCTTGATCGGGATCCGGTCGCGGCGCGTGTAGTTGACGAGCTGAACCTTCGCAAACTCGGCGTTGGGGATCGTGATCAGTGAGCGATCGAGCCCGCGGATCCGCGTCGACCGCAGCCCGATCTGCTCGACGCGCCCGCGGATCTCGCCATACTGGCATTCATCGCCAATCCGCACCGGCTTGTCGGCAAAGAGGACGACGCCGGCGATCAGGTTCTCGATCGAGTACTGCGCGGCGAGGGCCACTGCCAGGCCGCTCGCCCCGAGCCCGGCCAGGAGCGGCGCCACTGGGATGCCAAGGGAATCGGCGGCCTGGACGCCGATCCAGGCGACGATCACGAACGTGCAAACTCTGGCCGCGAGGCGGACGAGCTGCACGTCGACCCCGTCGCTGCGCCGTGCCCGGGCTCGGACGAGGAGCTCGGTGACCCGCGCCATGATCGCCATCACCGCGGCGATGGCGCTGGCGTAGAGCGTGAGCCGCAGTGTGAGCTTGGCGGCGATGAGCGTTTCGCCGGTCAGCCGCACCTGGAACGTCAGCAGCCAGTCGGCGAGGAGGCTGCCGCCGGCGAGGACGACCGGGAGGAGAAAGCTCGTGATCGACCGCGCCCAGCCAGGATGAAAAATCCGCGGGAGCGACGAGGCGAGGAACGCCACGAAGCCGAAGGCCGCAGCGAGGAGGACAGCAGCGCACCACTGCCAGACTGTCTCGCCGAGGATGATCGTGTGGGCCCAGCGAGGGAGGCTGCGGATGAACGACTCGGGGAAGAGCGTGCCGCCGACCGTCACATAGGCCTCGTAGAAGCCGGGGCTGCCGGCATCGGGCTTGTAGGGTCTGCTGCGGACCCGCGCGAAGTAACTCTCGGCCCGCTCGACCGATTCGGGCGTGAAGATGAAATCCCCTTGGCGCGGGCCGGCGTCGATCCGCACGAGCATGATCTCGGTGCCGGGGATCCGCCAACGCGTGATCGCGTCGGCCTTCACGGCGGCGGCATCGGGGATCGCCGAATCTGCCGGCATCGGGATCCGGTCAAACACCTCTTTCAGGCAGGTGGCGGCCTCGCGCCCCTTCGGCGCGGCGAGCGTCGGGGCGAACTCGGAGAGGTCGAGGCACTTCAGCGCCTGGGCGATGAGATGGGCGTTCTCGATCCGCGTGTCGACAGTCAGCCCGCCACGCATGTTGCGGTAAACATGGTCGAGCGTGTCGCGGAAGCTGCGGAGCGTGGCCCGCGGGCTCGAGGTGTCGAGGGGTGCCAGGGGCGACGTGGCCGCGGTGAGCGTCGCGTGGGCATCGTCGCGAGGGGGCATGTTGATCGCCACGGGCGTGACGTCGCTGGCTTCGTGGACCGGCGACGTCGTGGGCAGCGGCGTCGACGTGACGGCAGCGATCTCGGCCGGTTCATTCGCGGCAGCTCGCGCCGGCGGTGGGGCCTGCGCTGGCGGTGGGGCCTGCGCTGGCGCTGACGTGCCCGCCACGGAGGGGGCGACCGCGGGCTTGGTCCCCGCGGAGACGGGGGCCGGGTCGGGCACGGCCTCGGCATGGTGCTCGCCGATCCCCTCTTCCATGAGCACCGACGGCGACAGCGAGAGGATGTCGGCGATGCAGGCGGCGATGGGAGTGAGGAAGGAGAGCGTGTGATGGGTGAGCCGGTGCCAGACGTGGGCATCCTGCCAAGCGGAGAGCGCCCCCCACGTCAGGCCGCCAACGGCGATGGCGACGAAGATCGGCACGATAGCCGAGGGGCGGCGGCGGGGTGCTGGGCGTCTGGCCATGCGGCGGGCTTCAATGGGGATTGGTGGCGGCTGCAGCGGCGCGCGATCGGACCTGAATCGCCGCCGCGCCGGGGGGGAAGTACCAAAGCTCCCCTGCTACAAACAAGGCCGCTCGTCGCGCTTGAGTCGCCTGAATTGCCAGGGCTGCCCAGTCTTCCGGGGGCGTTGTTATTCCGTCGGGTTTGTTCGACGCTACGCTGTCGTTGGCCCGATTCAGCGGCGCCCGTCGCAGCGCCGAGTTGCTCCGATACGTCGGTTCCCTGGTCTCGCCGAGGCATGCCATGACGCCGCCGTTCACCTTCCGCCGGGGATCGGTTGACGATGCCGAGGCTCTCGCCCTCCTTGCCGCCCAAACGTTCCTCGAGACCTACCGCGACTTCGACGAGGTGCAGGACAACGCCGACTACGTCGCCAAGCATTTTCGGGTGCCGGCCGTCGCCGCGCTCCTCGCCGATCCGCAGGCTACGACGCTCCTGGCGGCATCAGGCGCGGAGCTCGCCGGCTACGCCGTCCTCCGGGCCGGATCAACGCCCCCCTGTGTGACCGGCGCGAAGCCCCTGCAACTGGAGCGCTTCTATTTCACCCAGGCCGCGACCGGCCGCGGCGAGGGAGCCCGGTTGCTCCGTGCCGTCCAGGCCGAGGCCCGCCGGCTCGACGCCCTGACGCTGTGGCTCGGCGTCTATCACAGGAACGCCCGCGCCATCCGCTTCTACGAAGCCCGTGGTTTTTGCAAGATTGGCGAGCGCGACTTCCCCTTCGGCGGCAGGATCTTCGTCGATCCGGTCTACGCCATCGCGGTCGACCAGATCCGCTTTCCAGCGAGCGACGGGCGGTCGCACGAATCGTAAGCCGGCGGGGGTGGCCAGCTTCGATCTCCCGCGTCAGCGGATGGAAGGCGTCAAGGCTTCGGCTTACCGGAGCTCGCCGCGGGCGAGTGATAAGCCAATCCTGCCGGGAGCTCAGCCGGCGATCTCGTCGGGTTCGGCAAGGAGATCCGCGAGCAAGCTTTCGAGGCCGAGCAGCCGGGCCAAGCGGTCGAGTTCGGAGCGGTCCACGGCCGTCATCTGGCGGACGATCTGCCGCAGGTCGCGCCGGCTCTTGTGGCTCCCCTTCGACGCCCAGACGAGCTTGGAGGCCGCCGCGTCGGCCCGCGACGCCACCGGGAGCGGCATCCCCTCGAGGACTTCGATCACGGTTGAGCGATCGAGTTCGCCGGGAACCAATTCCCGGGGATAGATGTCGACTTTGAGCGCTTCTTTCATGTCGAAAAGCTGAAACATTGACTTCTCGACGATGGCGCGCCGAACCTGCGCGGCGTCGAGGAAAAATCCCGTCTCCGAGACCGCCGCGATGAAAGAATCGACGGCCCGCAACAGCGGCACGTTATCGACAACAACGTCGATGTCCTGGGTCATGCGCGGCTCGCCGTAGGCGACGCTTGTGATGCCGCCGGTGAGATGAAACCGCACGCCGTGGCGGCGGAGAATGGCCACGAGCCGTGTCAGCGTGTGGCGGAAAATGTCAGGAGGAAACATCGTCGAGCATCTGCTGGATGAGTTTGCGGGACACGGCGTCGGAGCCGTACATCCGCATCGCCGTCTCCCACTTGAGCCTTTCTGGAGAGAGGGGCCCACGGTCGGCGATGATCTCCCGTCCGATCAGGTCGCGGGCCCAGACGAACATCGCAGCGGCTCGGGCAACGCGGACATGCGGCGGAAGGGCATCCTGCGCCGCGCGGAATCTGGCTTCGAGCTCGCTCTGCTGCATCTCCATGCCCGGCATCCTAACAGGCCGTCGCCGGAGGGCCCCGCCTGTGGAGGCCAGAAAAATAACGCCCACAAGAATTCCAGCGACGCCGATTTCTTGACTGGAATGCTGGGCATTCCTAGATTTGACCGAAGCGGGGGTGGTGCCCTCCCGCGAAGTCTTCCGAGGAGAGATCCGGTGAATCGGCGAAACACAACAAGACGCCTTACCGCCCCCCGCAATCACGCGCTCTCGCGGGCGCTGTTTGAGCATCTAGAACCCCGGGCGATGTTCGCTGGAATGGGATCCGAGTCGTGGAGCCCCTCGGTGCTCACGACCGCCCCGCTTGGAACCGGTGCTCTCGATCCCAGCGGCATCATTCTCCCCTGCTTGGGCCCCGCGCCAGGTTCGTCGGGCGCCTCGTCGCTTCCCGCTTTGCCCGCAGCTTCTGGCGGTTCGCCAGGAGGCGGCGGCCTCTGTCTGCCAAGTCCATCTGGATATGGTGCCGGCTCCACTGCCTCTGGTATCGGCGGCGGGGTGAATATAAGCGGCCCGGCACTTCTGGCGCACTACACCAGCGGCTCGTTGGTGGGCCAAGCAACCCCTACGGCTGCCCTGGGGGCAGGAGGGCTGCTATTCGTTGCCTACGACCCCTCGCAGATAGGCGCTACCGGCGCGCGGACCCAGCCGGGATCGACCGGGTCAACCATAGGCTTCCTCGCGGATGCCCAATCGCGAGCAACGATCGTGCCGCTTGTCTACCAGCCCGGCAGCGGCGACGAACCCGTGTTCGACTCAGGCGTGTGGAGGGGCGATGTGGAGGGAGTGCAGTTTGTCCAGCTTGCCGACAAGCAGACCGGAGCAGCTCAATCTCAACAGTCGACGCCAACGGGCACAGAGCCCGCGGGAGATTCCCGAGACGACGATCCAGTTTGGGGTGACGTTAATCGCTTGATCGACAGGAAGACAGGCCAGCTCATGTGGGAGGATCGGGCTGGGGGAGCCTCAACGAAAGAGGCAGTAAAGCAGTGGGGCCCCGGTATCGTGGGAGTTCTCAAGAGCATAGGGATCATCGTCGTCACGGAGGGGGGAACACAGGTCGCAGGTTTTTGGTGGTTTGTCACCAAGGGTGACGATGCGGCAAGAATTGTCATTCGACAGCCGTTGGGGAAAGGCTCGACCGCAGACCTCTCGAAGGGCACGACACTGGCCAGAAACCTTCGTGAGCAAATGGCGATCCAAGAGGTGCTGGCAAAGCCCGAAGCAGGAAGACCACTCGCCATCGCATTGGCAGATCCACGATGGCCTAGCTCGGGCGGATGGGTTAAAATGCAGAGCTACGTGGAACCGGGTGGTCGTGAGGGTCGAATTATCGTTCATTATGTTCGTAATACAATTACCGGTGAGATCGATGATCTAAAAATCGTTTTGCCCGGTATACGTTGAGGATGTGCACCATGCGTGTGATCATGACACGGACGTCGCGAGAGGGCGCTCCGCCAGGCATTGCTCTGTTCATCCCGGTAGACGCTCCACTCACCGTGGGGAAGGACTATGAAGTCCATGCAATTACGGTGTTCCAGGGAGTTGTTTTTTTCCAGGTCGTCGAGGACGAAGGAGAACTACCGGCTTGGGTTCCGGCGTGGATGTGCAGGACGGTCGCTGGGGAAATGCCGGGAGATTGGGTGGCCAATCTGGTTGACGAAGGTCATCTCGTGATCGGTCCACAATTTCTCGCGGGTGATCTCCAGTCGTACGTGGACATGGTGGAGCTGAATCCGGAGCAGACCGCAAGATTCTGGCGGCGGCTCGACGCGATCAACGCACCCCCGCCTGGCATGGACGAAGACTAGGCGA
>JBAWVV010000287.1:0-5725 GCA_037147115.1 Planctomycetia bacterium
TCCCCTTGGCATGGAGGGCCTTGCCGATCGCCGCGCTGGTGCTGCCGAAAGCCGAGTATTTCCCCGTAGGATCGGTCGCTTGCGGTTGGGCATCAAGAGTGAATTGCTGCGGCTTCCCCCCCACGAGCAGATTGAGCGTGAGCTGTTTGCCATCGATCGCCACGGCCTCTTTTGCCGCGCCGTCAAGGAGATAGACCGTCACCGTGTCGGCGGCTTCGTCGTGGACGAGCTCAGCGTGATAGTCCTCTTTCCCGAGCTCGATGAGCGTCCCGCCATGCGGCCCTTCGGTCGGGTGCGCGTGCACGGCCTGCTGGGCTGCGGGCTGAGGCGGGGCGCCGATCGCCGGGATGCCCGCCGCCGTTACAGCCAATCCCAGGGCCAGGAATCGGGAAGCCTTGATCGTTCCAAGCATCGGATTCTCCTTCGGTCTTCGGTGTCGAACATTGAGAAAACGGTCAGACGGCCGCCAATTCATCACGATCCGCTGCCGCCATCGCCTTCTCGGCCTGCGCTCGCCCGAAGCACCAGAAAAGCGCCGGATGGACGAAGAAGTCGAGGAGGCTTGAGCTGATTAAGCCCCCGAGAATCACCGTCGCAACCGGATAAAGGATCTCTTTGCCGGGCTCGCCGGCAGCGAGCACCAGGGGCACAAGCGCGATCCCCGCCGTGAGCGCGGTCATCAGCATCGGCGCCACCCGCTCCCGCCCCGCCCGCTCGACCATCTCCGGCGTGAAGCCCTCCCCCTCGTGGCGCACCAGATGGAGATAGTGCGCGATCAGGAGGATGCCGTTGCGGGAGGCGATCCCCGACAGGGAGATGAAGCCGACCATGCTCGCGACGGTCAGCGATTGGCCGGTGATCACGATCGCCGCCACGGAGCCGATCGCCGCCATCGGTAGGCTCGCGAGCACCTGAAGGGCGAGATTCGTCGAGCGGAAGAGCGTGTACAGGGCGAGAAACATGCCCAGGAGCGACACGAGGCCAAGGAGGCCGATCATCCTCGTCGCCTGCCGCTGGCTCTCGAATTGACCGCCGTATTCGAGAAAATATCCCGGAGGTAGCTCGGCCTGGATCGGGGCGAGCCGGGCCTGGATGTCGAGCACGACGCCATTGAGATCGCGGCCCGCGGTGTTGCACTGGAGGATGATCCGACGGCGGACGTTCTCGCGGTTGATCGTGTTGGGGCCGCTCCCCTCGACAACGTCGGCCACCGTCTCCAGCGGCACCCGTCCCCCGCCCTTGAGATTGATCGAGAGCCGGCGCATCGCCTCGACGTCGCCCCGATAGGGATCGTCGAGCCGCACGACGAGATCGAACTTGCGCTCCCCTTGCACGATCTCCGATACCGTTTTCCCGTTCAGCGCCGTCTCGATGAATCCGTTGACTTCGTCGGCAGTCAGGCCGACCTGCATGAGCTTGTCGCGCTTGAGCCTGATCTGGAGCTGGGGAATCTCGACCTGCTGCTCGACCATCAGATCCTTGACGCCGCTGACGTCGGCGATGGCGGCCTTCATCTTCTCGGCGGTGCGGCGGAGAACACCGAGATCGTCGCCATAGAGCTTGATCCCCACCTGGGCCTTCACCCCCGAGAGCATGTGGCTGATGAGGTGGGAGAGCGGCTGCTCCACCGAGACGACGACGCCGGGCACCTGCGTCAGCTCCTCGCGGAGCTCCGCGAGGACCTCCTCGCGACCGCGGCCAGAATCGGGATCGAAGCTGATAATGATCTCGGAGGCATTCACCCCCTCGGCATGCTCGTCGAGCTCCGCGCGCCCCGTGCGGCGACCGAAATTGAGCACCCCCTTCACCTTCTTGATCCGCTCGTCGACCATTCCGGCGATGGCGTTGGAGGTCTCGAGCGAGGTTCCGGGAGGAAGGAGGACGTTGACCTGGACGCATCCTTCGTTGAAGGGCGGCAGGAAATCGCGGCCGAGTTGCGTGACGACGCCGAGGCTCACGGCCACGGCCGCCGCCACCGTCACGAGGATCGGGGCCGGGTAGCGCACGCTTGTGCGGATCGCCCATCCGGCGAGGGCCTTGAGCACCCGCAGCAGGAGGCCATCGTTGTCGTGATCCATGAACTTGGCCCCCGGAAGGAGCCAGTACGACAGCACGGGGGTGACGGTCAAAGACACCAACAGCGAGGCTAGAATGGACACGATGTAGGCGATGCCTAGCGGGGTGAAGAGCTTCCCTTCCATCCCCTCCAGGGCGAACAGCGGCACGAACACGAGGACGACGAGGATCGTGCTGAAGACGATCGACTTGCGGACCTCGCTGCTCGCCTCATACACCACCACGAGCGCTGATTTCGGCTCCGCCAGGCGGCCGTTCTCGCGGAGGCGGCGGAAGATGTTTTCGACGTCGACGATCGCGTCGTCGACGAGCTCGCCGATCGCCACCGCCAGCCCCCCGAGCGTCATCGTGTTGATCGACATCCCCAGCCATGTGAAGACCAGCCCCGTGATCACGATCGAGAGGGGAATGGCCGTGAGCGTGATGAAAGTCGTGCGAAAGTTGAGCAGGAAGAGAAACAGCACGATGACCACAAGCACGCCGCCGTCGCGGAGGGCCTCGATGACGTTGCGGATGCTCAAGTCGATGAACGTCTTCTGCTGGTAGATCTCCGCATTGACTCCTACGTCTGCCGGGAGCGACGGGCGCAGTTCGTCCAGAGCCCGGGTGATGGTGTCGGTCAGTCGCCGTGTGTCGGCGCCCGGCTGCTTGGAGATGACAAGCATGACGGCGGGAAGGCCGTTGACGGCGGCGTCGCCGCGCTTGACCTGGGCTGCCTCGGCGACGCGGGCCACCTGGCCGAGCACCACCGGCCGCTCGCCGGTCGCCTTGATGACAACACTCGCCAGGTCGTCGAGCGACTGGATCCGGCCAAGCGATCGGACGAGCAGTTCGTTCCCCCCCTGATTCAAGTAGCCACCGGTGGCGTTGGAGTTGCTTGCCTGCACCGCCGCCTCCACCTCGGCGAGGCTGATGTCGTAGCGGAGGAGGAGCGACGGGTCGACGAGCACCTGGAACTGCTTCCTTCCCCCTCCCATGGTCACGACCTGGGCGACGCCGGGGATCGTCAGCAGCCGCTGGCGGACGACCCAATCGGCGAGCGTGCGGACCTCGATCGGGGGCGTGGCGCCAGAGTCGCTGGTCATCCCCACATGCATGATCTGCCCCATGATTGACGAGATCGGGGCGAGCTGCGGTCGAACCCCCTGCGGCATCCGATCGAGGGCCAGGGCGATCTTCTCCGCCACGATCTGCCGGTCGACGTAGATGTCGGTTTCCCAGCCGAACTCGACTTGGATCACCGACAGCCCGACGCCGGACGAGCTGCGCACGGCCTGCACCCCCGTCGCCCCGTTGAGGACTGATTCGAGGGGAAACGTGATCAGCGTCTCGACCTCCTCGGGAGCGAGCCCCGGCGCCTCGGTCATGATCGTCACCCGCGGCCGATTGAGATCGGGGAAGACGTCGATCGGCAGTCTCGAGATCGTGATGCTGCCGTACACCAGCATGACCATCGCCAGGACGATCGTGAGCAGCCGGTAGCGGAGCGAGTTCTTGATGATGGCGTTGAGCATGGATCGCCTGGGACTGGGCGCCTGGCTTCGGTCAGCGGCTTCGGTCAGCGGATTCGGTCTGCGGATTCTTTCAGTGAAGCTGCCGCACGGGCCGTTGGGTCAGTGGGTGTGGCCGGCGTGCGGGTCGATCGCTCCACCCGATTTGTTTTTCAGCGCCAGCTGGAGCTGCTGGGCGGCGGTCATCGCGATCGTGTCGCCGGGGAACAACGCGCCGTCGTTGGCGATCACGACCGATTGCGGATCGCGGTGCTCGACGTGGACGACCTGCCGGTCGAGGTGGTCGCCGTTGACCCGGAAGACGTAGTTTTCGACGCCGTCCTGGGCCACCGCCCCGGTGGGGAGCACGATTCGATCGGCCCACGACTCCACCGGCACGCGGAGCTGCATCCGCTGACCGGGCTTGTAGCGCCATTCGACGAACCGGGCGCTCCCAGCGCCGTCACCGCGCTTGTCACGGACGATCTCATTCGGGAGCCGGACGTAAAAATTGAGCGTCCGCGACTCCGGGTCGATGCGGTTGGCGACGTAGTCGATCTCCAGGCGCTCCACCCGCTGCTCCGGTCCCCCCTTCGATTCGAGGATCACGTCAACCGGACGATCGTCGGCTGCGGCCCGGGTGATCTGCGGGATGTCCTGCTCGAAGGCTTCCCCCTCGATAAGGAGGCTCGCATGATCGGCGAGGATGGCGAGCGTGTCGCCGGCGGCCACGTGCTGGCCACGTTCGACGGCGAGCTCTTGGAGAATGAGGGTGATCTCCGCGGTTGAGCCGGGGGGCGGTGCGGTCGCGGCCGGTGCCCGGACGACGATCTTTCCCAGCAACGTCCGCTTCACGAGGATTTCGTCGACCTGGGATTCGGAGAGCCCGTGGAGGAGGAGGGCCTGGCGCTCGGCGGTGCGGACGGCTTCGAGTTTCTGAAGCTCATACTTCCGCTCGAGAATCGTTTTGAACGCCACGATCCCCTCCGGGCCGATCCCCTCGAGCCGGTCGATCTCCCGGCGAACGACATCGACCTCCTCGGTGGTTTTCAGGAGGTTGGCCTGGGCTTGGACAAGCTCCTCGTGGGTGAGTCGGATCTCGAAGAGAGGTTGATCCGGGGTGACGGCTTCCCCTTCGGTCGCGAAGATCTGGGTCACCGATCCGGTGATCGGCGCGATGATCGTGAGCTTCGATCGCCCGCGGCGTTCGACCACGATCCCCGGCAGGCTGATCGTCAGGTCGAAGGTCGAAAGCGCGACATCCCCTTCCCGCAGGCCGATGCTGCGGCGGGCCTGCTCGCTTAATCCGAGCGAGTTTTCTTCGCTGTGGCCGTCGTGATCGTGGTCGTTGTGCTGAGCATCCCCATGCGCATGGCTCGCCCCTTGCGGCGCTGCCTCGGCTGCTCCACTGTCGGCGGGAATGCCGCCGAGCATTCTGATGGCGCGATCGCGGAGGGGCTGGAAGCCTGGCCTAGAGGCGGCGGCCGCGATCACCGCGACGGTGAGCAGGCCCAGTGCCACCAGGGAGAGGAGGCGAATGAGGAACGTGGGCGTGGGTGATGCGGTCATGGGCGCGCCTGCGCGGGCTGATGTGTAGGGCCCGATGAGACGCCGGCAGCGGTCTGCGGCGGCGTGCGGCCCAACGAGGGCGCGCGATCGGGTGAAGCGGAAAGAACGCGCGGCCGGGCCGCGCACGGCTTCAGAGCAAGAGACGCTCAAAGAGCGCAGGCCGACTGGATCGCGGATGGCGAACCGGCAGCGGCTGTCGGCCCCTGGCCAGGGAACCGGGAATCGTGCCCCCATCGACGGCGGCCAGCATGCCTAACGCCAGCGGCGACCAGGAAGGGATCGGCGTCACCTCGGTCGACAAGCACGCGCACTGACATCCAAGGCAGGCGTCACAGTCAGAGCAGGCCCTGGAGACGGAGAGCGTTACGCCCTCGCCCTCGGCGCTTCGGCCGCATGTGTCGGTGTCTGGCTGGTGCGCTACGTTGTCGTGGAGGTTGTCGTGGAGGTGGTCATGGCAGCAGGCCTCGGCCGCCACCGACCCCACCGTGGCTGTCACCCCTTCACCATGACCGCCGAAGTGGCAGGGGTGGAGGCAACACCCGAAGGTGAAGTGAATCACCGTTGCGATGGTCGTGATGATGCCGACAAGG
>JBAWVV010000288.1:0-5720 GCA_037147115.1 Planctomycetia bacterium
CCGTCCTCGCGCATCGAGAGGATCACCGCGTTGAACCGCTCGCGCAGCGGGCTCCCCGCCGGCACGACGATCCCGAAGTCGAACGACTCAAACACCGGCCCCACCAGCCGATAGTTCGCTCGACCCGGCCGCGAGATCGCATGACGCAGGGTGTGGTTCTCGGCGACAACAGCCTCGACCTCCCCGGCGTCGGCCGCCTCGAACACCTCGTCGAAGGTGCGATATTCCATCGGGATGCCGCTGCGGGCACGGATCGCCGGCCCCGAGACGCCGGTGGCCTGCGTGCCGATCACCCGGCCGGCCATGTCGCGAGGCCCGTGGATCGCCCCCCCGATCCGTTCGGCCGTGAGCGTCGCCGCGAGGCTGCCGGTGAACAGGGCGATGAGCACCGTGCCGACGAGCATCCACGCCGTCGCCAGGATCCGTCCCGGCACCGTGTCGACATGCTTGTCGTCGCAGCCGCTGGCAATCAGCGTGCTGATCCCCCACCACGTCCCCTCCCACACGCCTCGCCGCCAGTCGCGGGGAAAACTCTTCTCGTTGACGCCACGCTCCAGCCACCAGAGCACATGCCCGACGAGCACCGTGAGGAGGATGAGCCCGACAAGCAACTGCAACGCCCCGCGCGTGAACAGGATCGAGAGCGGGCCGAGATAGGAGTCGTCGTCGGTCTTCGGCACCGCGATCCGCAGCCCCGAATGAAACACCGAATGAGTGAAGTCGAAAATCTCCTCGCGCTCGCGGGTAATCGCCACCGGCCCGAGGAACAGGTCGGACTCCCCCCGTCGTAAGGCCTCGAGCGCCTCGGCGAGCGAGTCTTTGATGACGTACTCGGTGGTCAGGCCGAGCCGGAGCGCCATGTCGTCCCACAGGTCGACCGCTGGGCCTGTTGCCTTGCCATCGACGATCTGGAGCGTCACCCCCACCGGTGCGACGCCGACCCGGAGGGTTTCAGCAGCCGACACCGAGTCGCCTTCACCACCGGCCAGACATGCCGCAAGCAAGAGCGTAGTCACGGCGGTTCCGCGCCGCCCCCAGGTCGCCGCAGCCACGAGCATTCCTCCGAGAGCGAGCAGTCCAAGCGCCGCCGGCAGCGCGCCGGCGGGGAGTGTTTTCGAGGCCCCGGTGGCGAGCGCCTCCATGCCCCCCTCGGCCACGCCACCGCCGGCGAGCGCCAGGAGGAGCAGGGGCATCGTGTTGTGGACGGAATGGAGGACGATCGCCGGAAGAAGGCTCCCGGTGGCGACCCGCAGCACGCCAGCCACGAGGCCGAGGGAGAACGTCGCCGGCATCCGCTCGGGGAGGACATGGGCCAGGGCGAACAGGGCCGCCTGGACGACGACGGCGGCTGCGAGCCGGCCCCGTGTCGGCCGCTCGCCGGCGAGGGCCGAGAGGAGCCATCCCCTGAAGAGCAGCTCCTCGGCCACCGGCGGGAGGAGGGCCATCAGCGTCCAGGAGACCCACCAGGGATGCTGCTGGATGAGGCCGATGAGTCGTTCGGAGAGGCTGCGGATCGCCGGTGAGACTTCGGTCCCCTGCAGCGACAACATCAGCGCCGCGGAGAGGATGAAGAGTCCCGCCCCGAGACTCGCTGCCCCGAGCCCCGCCGCCACCGTCCGCCCTGCCGAGGGGGGCAGCACGAGGCCGAGCGTCTGCCCCACGTCGACCCGCTGCCAGGCGAGCATCGCCAGCAGCGGCAGGAGCACGGCGATCCCCTGGTGGATCGGGATCCCCATGAGGAGATTCTCCGGGGTGAAGGCTTGCACGTACCACAGCGCCGCCATCCCCGCCACGATCGGCACGATCCCCTGGAGAACCGTGGGGAGCACGCGCGGGGCCGGCCGGGCGAGGAGGCCGCCGGCGGCATCGGGGCCGCGGAAGAGAATCTCCTCGTCGGTGAGCAAGGTCGCGGTGCCGCGCAGCAGCAGCGCGGTCAACAGGGCCGAGGAGAGGAGCGTGAGGAGGAGCGGGAGGAGTGCGGAGGTGATCCCTCCCCCGTCGGGATCGGGCGTACCGGTGAGGGTGTCGCGGGCCACCATCACCTGCCCCATGAACGGCACCAGCGCCAAGGCGCCGTCACCGCGGAATCCGGGCACCAGCGCCATCCCGGAGAGCGCTGCCACGAGGAGGATCACCGGCGTGAGCGTGTTTTGGGCCTCCTTGCCACTCTTCGATGCCGTCGTCACCGCCAGGCAGGTGGCGGCGGCGAGCGCTGCCAGGCCGACGAACGCGATCACCGTCACCGCAGCCCCGGCGCCGAGCGCCGGCAACTGCACGGCGGGGAGGAAGCGTAGGCCGACCGCCCCGGTGAGGGCGATCGAGAGGCAGTTGGCGGCGAGCGTCGCCAGGGTGACGGCGTAGACAGCGAGGAACTTCCCGAACACGATGCTGCCGGTGCTGCAGGGGGCCATGAGCAGTGTTTCAATCGTTCCGCGCTCCTTCTCGCCAGCGATCGCGTCGATGGCCGGGTAGAAGGCGCCCGTCATCGTCAGGACCGAGAGGAGGACGAGGATCGACGCGGTCAGCGCCGGGAGGATCGTCTCGGAGGCCACCGCCGGCCCCCCGATCGTCTCCCCGAGCACGCGGAGGCGGATCGGCTGGAGGACGCTCTCGGGCAATCCAGCCCGGTGCACCCGGCTGGTACGGATCGACTCGGCGACGCCGCGGATCACCCCCTCGAACTGCTCCCGCGAGCGCCCGATCGGGCGCCGCGAGGGGAAGCGGACATCGAGGTCGACCGTCCCTTCGGCATCGAGGGCCGACACGATCCCCTCCGGGGCATCGATCCAGACATCCGCTGCGCCGTCCTCGACGGCAGCGATGGCCGTCTCCGGATCACCATGGAGGAACGACATCGCGGAAGGCCAGGGGATCTCTCCCGTGGTCACCGGCTTCCCCCGTTTCACCACGCCATCGATCCGCCGGGCGAGCGCCCCGGCCTCGGGGCCGCTCATCGCCACCGTCAGGGGCGTCGGCGCGGCGCGGGCCTCGAGATCGTTGACGGCCGTCCGCAGCCCGAGGGCGCTGGAGAGGGCAACCAGCGGGTAGGTGACCATCGGGAGGAGGAGCGTGACAAACAGCGTCCTCCGGTCGCGGACGAACTCCAGCAGGTCGCGCCGGGCGATCGACAGCGCCGCGCCGAGGGACGTGTTCACGGCGGCGTCGGAAAGGGTGGAGGGGGACGTCATTCGGCGCGAGCCCCCGCGATCGCCGCGAAGAACGCCTCCTCGAGACCGCCGGCCTTCCCCACGAATGCCTCGCGCGTTCCCTTCGCCACCACCCGGCCGCCATGGATGACGACGAACCGGTCGCAGCGATTCTCGATCTCGTGGAGGCGGTGGGAGGAGAGGAGGATCGCCCGTCCGCTGCTGCGGAGATCGGCGAGGAAGGCGAGCAGGTCGCGGGCCCCGAGGACGTCGAGGGCGTTGGTCGGTTCGTCGAGGACCAGGCTCGGCGGATCGTGGACGAGAGCCCGGCCGACGCTGACGCGCTGCCGCTGCCCAGAGGAGAGCCGGCCGGCGGGGCGATCGGCGCACGTACCGAGGTCGAGGACGTCGATGAGCTGGTCGACCCGGGCTTCGAGCGCGTCTCCGCGGAGGCCGTGGAGGGCGCCGAAGGAGTGAAGGATCTCGCGGGCCGAAAGCCGATCGGGGACGCCGGTGGTGGCCGAGACGTAGCCGAGCCGACGGCGCGCGCCGACCGGGTCGGTGGCGACATCACAGCCGCCGACGCGGGCCGTGCCGGAGGTCGGAGCGAGGAGCGTGGCGAGCATTCGCAGGGTGGTCGTCTTGCCGGCCCCGTTGGCGCCGAGGAGCCCGACCATTTCGCCGGGATTGACCGCGAACGAAACTCCGTCGACGGCCCGGACAATTCCCCCCGACGAAGCGCGGTAATGTTTGACCAGATCCTCCACCTCGATCATGTCAGCTCTCCTCGCTCGGGGGGAACTGGCGCCATTCGAGGATCGCCACGGCGACGGCGAGAAACACCACCGCGAGGATCAGCACCGCGCCGACCTGGGCCCACGGTGGGCGGTCGTCGACGAGCAGCTGGAGCTCGATCGGCATGTTTTGGCGCCAGTCCATGAAGCGCACCAGGAGCGTCCGCAGGCGGAGGGAGACGGTGAGCTGGTTGACCACGGCCGGGATCAGCCCGGCGAGATACTCCACGACGAGGGCCACACCGACGCTGGCGACGAGCGCCCGCTTGGGAATGATCACCGCCGGGAGTGAAAAGAGCGCTGCGCGGCCGATGCACGACAGGCAGACGAGCACTGAGAAGGGGCCGAGCAGGATCAAGCCATTCTCGATCACCCCAACCGACAGGGCGAGGAGGAGCGCGAAGATCGCCACGGCCCCGGTCCAGAGCACGGCGGCGAGCCAGGTGCCCAAGAGGAGCGCCCGCCGGCCCCCGGGTCTGACGGCGATGTGCACCCAGGTGCCGCGCTCGAGCTCGTCGGCAACCACCGGGCACATCGTCACCAGCAGCCCCAGCATGCAGATCGCCTCCGGCACCAGGCCGTAGAGGAGAATCGCCCCCAGGTCGGTGTCGAGGGCACTCCCCCGGGCCTTCGTTGCCGCCAAGAGCACGGCGGTGGGGAAGGCGGCCCCGATCGCCGCCAGGGCGAGCCGGTGAGGGGTGAGGAGGCGATTGATCTGAAAGCGGGCCACCGCCACGATGGCGGCCAGGGCAGGAAGGGGAGCCAGGGAAGGAAGGGGAGTTAATTGATCCGGCGCCCTGGCCGGCGGGGGCGTCTGGCCGGTCATGGTGCCACCCCACGGTGCACCTGAACGAGCCGGCCGAAGATCCCCTCGAGCGAGCGGTCTCCCGGGACGAGCTCGCGGATCACAATCCCCTCGGCGTTGGCCGCCGCGACGACCCAATCCGCCAGCAGCCGCGGGGCCCGGGTGTCGACCATGAAGGCGTCGGCACCGACAAACCGCACCGCCTCCGCCTCGGGGCATCGGCAGGCCAGCTCCGCGAGCCTGCGGGGCGCGTTCGAGACGACACGCACCTCCGAGGGGAGGGTGTCGATGAGTTGGCTGATCTCATGGACGCTGCCGCTGGCGACCAGCCGACCGCCGAGGATCACCGCCAGCCCCGCCTGGAGGGCCTCCACCTCGTGGAGAAGATGGCTGGCGACGAGGAGGCTGCGCGACCGCGCCCAGGTCCGCACGAGCGTCACGAGCTCATGGCGGGCCACCGGATCGAGGCCGTCGAACGGTTCGTCGAGAACGAGGAGATCGGGATCGTGGGCCATGGCCCCGGCGAGTTTGGCCCGTTGCCGCATCCCTTTGGAGAGCGTCGAGAGGGGGCGTCCGGCCGCCTCGCCGAGCCCCACCTGTTCGAGGGTTTCCTCGGCCAGCCGCCGGGCCGCGGCCGGTGTGAAGCCCGACAGTTGCACGAGGTAGCGGACCCATTCCCGCGGCGTCGCGGAGCGCTCGGTGAGGTCGGATGCCGGGCAGTAACCGATCCGCCGTAGCACCCGGGCGTTGAAGAAGGGACGCTCACCGAAGACGCGAACCTGGCCGATCGAGGGGCGAAGCTGGCCAGTGACGAGACCGAGGAACGTCGTCTTGCCGGCGCCGTTGGGGCCGAGCAGGCCGTAGGCGCCCGCGCCAAGGTCGACCGTGACATCGTTGACGCCGATGACGGAGCCGTAGAGCTTCGTGACGTTGGACAGGGAGATCATGGGGGCTTGGTGCGGGGGACTTCTTGCG
>JBAWVV010000289.1:0-5698 GCA_037147115.1 Planctomycetia bacterium
CGAGACTCCTCCCTGAGGGCTCGTCTTCTCCCCAACGCTTCAGCCGACATTCCCCCCCCCGGAACGCTTCGGTAGGCTCGAGTTTGTGACCGCTCAGCCAACGCCTACGAATGAGAAGCCTGCCGATCAGGGGCTCACGCAGACGGCCCGCGCTCACCCGGTTCCGCCCGGCGAAGACGCGGACAACGGACACGCCGCCACGGGTCCCCTAAAGACAGGCAGGCCGCTCAGGCCAGCAGCGAGGCTAGCGTTCCCGGCTCCGGCACCGACAACACGAGGAGGCCGGTCTGCAGATACCATCCGAATTTTGTCAGGGTCGATGACGTAGCGGTCCCGAACGACGGCGGCGAGCGTGTTTTCCCCAGCGAGCACGTTGCCCACTCCGGAGAACCCATGGGACCGGTTGAGATTCCGCTCCTCGGTGCCGTTGGCCTCCCTCCGCTGATCAACGGTATGAGTCCGGTCCTGCCGATGATCTCCCCGCGGACGAAGAACAATGACGCATTGCCGGCCGTCGCCTTGTTCGTACGCCGCGGCCTCGGAGGCGATGAAGGTCGGAGTATAGATCACGGTGTAGTCGGACTGCGCTCCCGCGTTCGACGGCTAGTGTAAATTCATGATATTTGAACGGTGCCCGATCCAGCCGCCGCCGCCAAACCCGTCCGCGCCCCGGCAGCGGGGGATTCCTCGCCGAAAAAGCCGCTCGGTTGCGGAAACAAAGTCGAGAAGCGAAGGGAATGAGCCTCCCCAGCCCTTTTTGTTGGCCACGTCATCGGGGCTGGGCGAGGGTGCGGCTACGAATTGCCCTGAATATTGAACGCGGGCCGACGCGACGAGATCAGCTCGGCCTCCAGCGCCCGGCGGATCGTCTTCTTTTTCGCGGCGGCGACGCCCTCGTAGCAACGAATCTCCACAATCACATCATCCGGACCATGCCGCCAGAGATGCTCAGCCAACAGCTGACGATCGGAATGGATGCAGTGTTCTTTGACAACCCTTCGATGCAGATCATCGGCCTCGCCAACGTAGAGGCACTGCTTCGAAGAACTGAAGATGTACGTCCCTGGAACACGGACGACTCGCGACCCGTCTTCCCGAATCTCTGACACTCTCAGAGTTATCACGCTCGTTGGCGGAAGCAGCCTTCTCGCAACGAGTGGCGGGAGTCGCTTCGCTTTGCGTAATCCCAGAGCCGCCAGGCGAATGCTTTCGGGTGAGGCATTGCTAGAAAACTTTCCCGCTTCCGCATCGAAGTCGGATCTCATACGCGGGTCACACAGGATTCTATCGACGGTGGTGCGGTAGCGGTCTTCCGTGATTCTCGCTGCAGTCTCTGCAATGTGTTTGTAGGGGTCGTGATCGACACGCGGACCCCGTCGGGACACCGGCCCCAACTTGCCCGATTTGCGGATGTTCAGGAGAAAATGCCTGGCCTCTGTAGTACTGACGACAATGCCCGCTTCTCCTGCCGCGTCAGACACGAAGCGATCGTATGCGTCGAGTCGACCGTCGTCACAGAGAAGCGCATCGATGCTGGCCCCAGCATGAGCGCTAAAAAAGCCCTCTCTGATGATTGTGGGCAACTTTTCTTGTCTTGGCATGACGATTGCTCCGTGCGGGGGGTGCTGTCAGTAGTTGAACCAGATCACCTCGGTCCGCTCCTGCCCCGAGTTGGACATGTGGGCCTTGGTCTTGAGCTCCTCCCGCCGCCATGTCTTGAGCTTCTGCTCGTAGAGGGGCGCCCCGTAGCCGCTCAACATCGCCTTGCCCGAGATCTTCAGGAGCGTGTCGAGCAGTTCCTCGTGATCCTCCACCGACATCTCATGGGCATAGATATCGGCCTTCTGGCCGTGCCTTGTTTCCGGCATGTAGGGAGGATCGAGGTAGAAGAACGTGTCGTCGCCGTCGTATTTCGCGATGATCTCGATCGCCGGCCGCGATTCGATCATCACGGTGCGGAAGCGGGCGGCGACGTCGGCCAGCCCTTCAATGGCCGACAAATACTTCGACACCGGCTCCGCCATTTCGCGGCGGGTGCGCTTGCTCGCGGCCCAGGCATTCTCCGTGAGCTTTGACATGCCGATCCCGCCGCGGGCCTGCCGGCAGATCGCGAAGAACCGGCGCGCCTTCTCGACCGGATCCTTCGTCGGCTTGGCCTTGAGGAGCCGGGCGAACTCCGCCCTGGAATAGGGCGTGAGGTCGAGCGCCGTCCGCAGCTTTTTAAACTGCGTCGGGCTACGGATCACCGAGAACAGATTGACGACGCGATCGTCGACGTCGTTGTAGATCTCGACCTCGCTCGGCGGCTTTCGCAGGAGAACGTTCGCCGCCCCGCCGAAAGGCTCGACAAAGACGCGGTGGTCGGGGAACTGCGAAATGAGCCATTCCGCGTAGTAAGCCTTCCCGCCATACCACGCAATCGGCGACTTCAGCCCCTTCCGCGATCCTTTGAGGGGTGAGTCGTCCCGCTCCTCGGGTTTGAAAAGCGATTTTTGCGACTCCACCCGCTTTGCCATCGCCGCTCCATCCGGGAATCCAAAATGTTTCCGCCACGGCGATGCCTGGCATGATTAGGTCAAGAGTCTACCGCTGCGAGCACCTCCGGCAACGATGTTCCGCGGCGGAACTGCGCCGGGCTGTAGCCGGTGGCGATGGCGTCGAAATGCCGCTCGCCGCATTTGATCTTGGCCCGCTCCCGATCGCGCAGGTCCGCACGGGCGGTGCTGCTCTTCGTCTCGACGACGAGGTAGAGCCGCTCGCCCGCCGCGGTGTTCACGAGCACGGCCCAGTCGGGGTTGTAGTCCCCGAGGGGCGTTGGCACTTTGAACCAGCCCGGCAGCTTCGCATAGACCTTCACGTCGGTGTTGTTCTCGAGCTGGCGAACAAACTCAGCCTCGACCCCCGACTGGTATTCGACAAACTCAAACGGCGATTTCGTCGACGGCTCGACCTTCTTCATGTAGCTCTGGAGCTCCTCGGAATCGAACAGCTGCTGCCCCCAGATCTCGCTGTCGCCGAGCCGCTCGTATTTGATCCCGTCGACGATCGCCAGCTGCTTGCAGGTGTTGATCTCCTGCCCTATCTGCTGGATGAAGAGCTGCGGATTTTTCTTGAAATCCCCAAGTCGCTTGGAGCCGGCGAGAATCCGGTGGATCGTGCGCCGCGTCAGCTGCGTTCGGTTTTGCAGCTCGGTGAGGATGTCGGGGAGCTCGAGGCCTTCCTCGTCGAGCGGCACCGTGTTCGCCCCCGCCTTCTCCTCGGCAGCCACGCCGCCGCGCCCCACCGTCACATCGGCCTTCCGCCAGTTGAGCTGGGACTTCCTGATTGGGGCCGAATCGTTGATGGCGCTGATGCAATCGCCGATCAGCTGTTCGTTGTCGAAATCGACCCGGTAGGTCGTCTTCTGCTTGATCCGGTCCCAGAGCGCCTTGAAGTCGGGGCCGTCGAGGATCGTCCGCCGTGTCGAAATCCGCTTCCGGTCGTCGGCGTTCTTGATATCGAGCCGCCCGGCGAGCTTCGCAAGGACCGCCGCCACCTGCGCCTTCTGCGGCGTGAACTCCGCCGGGAGCACGAAGGTCTCGTCCCGCAGGGCTACCCGGAGGCTGTCGAGTACTTTTCCCCGGGCATCAATGAGCCCCGCCCCGCGGAGATATTCATGGATCACCTTCGACTTCTCGAAGCCGAGCGGCGCCGGATTCCCGGCCGCATCGACTCCCTTCACGTTGGCAAACTCGTGCGGCTCGACGAATCCGAAGCGGATGCCGGTATCGGTCTCGATTTCCTGCTGGAGCTGCTCGGCAAACTGCTCATACCCTTCGTTGGCGATGACGGTGAGCGTGTTGATGTCGAAGCCGCGGAGCCGCTCTCCCTTCTGATTGACGCAGAGCCGTAGGCCGCGGCCGATCGTCTGCCGTCGCTGCCGCTCGCCGCGAATGTCGCGTAGCGAGCAGATCTGGAAGACGTTGGGGTTGTCCCATCCTTCCCGGAGCGCTGAATGGGAGAAGATGAACTTCAGCGGCGTGTCGAAGGAGAGGAGCTTTTCCTTCTCCTTCATGATCAGGTTGTAGGCCCGTTCGGCGGCGTCGCGGCCGGTCTGGTTGGATTCCTCGGTGTCGGCCCAGGCTCCTTTCTTGTCGATTGAAAAATACCCTTCGTGGACGTCCTTCGCCGCGCTCGTCAGGTCGACTTCCTTGAAGAGCGTCACGTATTCAGCTTTCTTCGCGAGTTTCGTGTATTCCTCTTCGAAGATGGCGGCATAAGGGCCCTTCACCGCCTGGTTGGCGGCATCGTAGGAGCGGTAGAGGTCGACGCGTTCGATGAAGAACAGCGACAGCACCTTGATGCCCTGGGGCCGCAGCCGCTTCTCTTTGTCGAGGTGTTCCTGGATCGTGCGGCGGATCATCTCCCGTTGCACGACGAGCGCCTCGACATCCCCATGGGCTTCCCCAACCTGGAGAAACTTCTGATCACCGGGAACATGGAGCTCGATGAACTGCTTCCCTTTCCCCTTGCCGGCCGCGATCTCGCCGATCCGATGGTTGCGGTAGATCTCCCGCCCGGTGGTGTCGTCGAGGCTGTCGCCGGCCGACACGGTCACGGCGCGGCGGCCGACGCCAGCTACCTCCTGGACATCGAGCTCGACAACGGCGGTGACCGTTCCCCGGGTCGCTTTGGTGCTCACGAGCCGCACGTAGGGCTTGTTGGCGGCGTCGGCGATCGTTGCCGACGCCACCTCGATCTGCTTGACGAGCTTCCGCTCGTAGGCGTCGACGGCGTCGAGCCGATAGACCATGTGGTGCTTCGAGGCGTGGGTCGCCGAGTAGCGGAGCGTGCAGAGCGGCCGCATCTCATCGAGGGCTTTTTTGCCTTGCCCCTCGAGGCCGCCGTCGACGCTTTGCGGCTCGTCGACGATGACGATCGGGTTGGTTGCCCGGATGAGATCGATCGGGGCGTAATCGCCGGTCTTCTCGCTCGCCTTGTAGAGATTGTTGACGTCTTTCTTGTTGATCGCCCCCACCGTCACCACCATGATTTGGATCGTGGCGCTCGTGGCGAAGTTTCTCACCTGCCCGAGCTTGGTGGAGTCGTAGAGGAAGAAGTCGAAGGGGACGCCGGCGTAGAGAGCCCGGAAATGGTCGGCCGTGATCTCGAGCGTCTTCGAGACCCCCTCCTTGATCGCCACGCTCGGCACGACGATCACGAACTTCGTGAACCCAAACCGCTTGTTGAGCTCGAGGATTGTCCGGAGATAGACGTACGTTTTCCCCGTCCCCGTCTCCATCTCGACGGTGAAGTTCATCGAGTCGAGGGCCTCGCTCGGTGCCAGGCCGTTTTCGAGCTGCGTCTTCCGAAGGTTGGCGTGGATTTCATCCGGGAGGAGCATGAGCCGATTGCCGATCCCGAGATCGTTTTCGGCAAACCCCATTCGCCCCTGAGCGTCGGCGGTCGACCGGAGAACGGTGAACTCCGTCCGGCAGATTTCCTGGCCGGCAAACAGCCCACAGACCGCCTCGATGGCCGTCTTCTGGTAGGCCACCGTCTCATCCGACCAGGGATCGGCAAAAATCAGCTTCATGAACAGTCCGCCGAAATCGCATGGAGGATTTTGAGCTTCAGCTCCTCGTCGTCGTCGAGGCCGCAGAGGATGGCCTGCATCCACTCCCCGAGGAGATCTTTTTGGATATTGCCGGCGGCAACG
>JBAWVV010000290.1:0-5696 GCA_037147115.1 Planctomycetia bacterium
GCGCTTGATGACGCCGACAGCATCGTCCGTGGGGCGGTTGCCTGGGCCCTGGGGCAATGGCTCATCGTGGGGGGAGCGCTTGCCCCGCTGGCCACCGCAGCGCTCGAGCGCCGGCAGCCGAGCGAGGTTGATCCGGACGTGCGCCGCGAGATCGAAGCGGCGCTGCTGGCGATCGCCAGTCGCCCCCGCGCTCCGTCAGAGGGCCGGTGACCGGCGTCGACGGCAGGAACGCACGGCCGCTCGATCGCGGCCGACATCCCGCGTCGGCCGGTTCACGCCTCTCCCTCGTCGCAGCTGGCGGTCTCGTCGATGTCGGCAGCGGGGTCGCGGCCGGGGCCGTCGGAGAGATAGTGCCGGGCGATCACCCCCTGCCAGTCGTCGTTGACCTTCACGCGCACGAAGGCATCGCGGACGGCGAGGTTGCCGGGGTGGAGCCGGGCATATTTGATGGCGAACTTCCGCATCTGCCGGCCGGCGAGGCTTTCACCATGGAGATCGACGGCGAGTGCCCAGTGTTCGCGGAGGGCGTCGGCCTGTTCGTGGATCGTCGGCGGCGGCAGGGGCGGCTCACCGGCGAGGAGTGCGAGCGTCTGGCGGAAGATCCATGGATTGCCGATCGCCCCGCGCGCGATGCTCAAGCCGTCGACGCCGGTCTGCTCGAGCATCGCTAGGCAGGCCGCGGCACTGAACAAGTCCCCCGAGCCAAACACGGTCCTTTTACCGGCGTGGCGCTTGACCGCGGCGAGAAACTCCCAGTTGCTCGGGCCGACATACTTCTGCTGCACGGTGCGGCCATGGACGGTGATCGCGGCGACTCCGCGCTCAAAGGCACCATCGAAGATCGTCCAGAATCGCTCAGCGCTCTCTTGTGAGTCATCGATCCCGCGGCGCATCTTGAGGGTGACGGGGATGTGAGCCGGCACGGCGTCTCGCACCCGGGCGACGATCTCGAGGGCGGTCTGGGGGACGCTGAGGAGATAGCCCCCGCGACAGCGGCCGAGCACTTTTTTGACCGGGCAGCCGAAGTTGATGTCGATGACGTCGTAGCCCTCGGCCACAAGCCGGCGGGCGGCGGGGGGAAAGTCGTCGGGATTCGAGCCCATGAGCTGCGCGCCGACGGGATGCTCCTCGGAGGAGAGGGCGAGCCGGGCGTTGTTGCGCTTGCTGCGGTCGGCGGTGACGACGAAGGCATCGAGGAGGACTTCGCCAAGGCAGTAAGCGGCGCCGTAGCGGCGCGCGAGGACGCGCATCGCCCGGTCGCTGTAGCCGGAGAGGGCCGCCTGAAGAACGGGCGAGGCGAGCTTCACAGTGCCGATCGAGGGCGCCAGGAAGGCCCGCGGTGGCGGTGCTTGGAGTGGGACAGAGTCAGCCAAGGAAAGCTCCCTTGCCGGCGTGCCCGGCTGCGGCGCCCACGAAGTCACAGCACGGGGCAGATGTCGAACCAGCTCCGCCCCTGGGCATTGATCCAGGCATCGCTCGAAGGCGGGCCCCAGTTGCCAAGCTCGTAGAGATCGATCGGCGGCATTTCTCCGGAGCTCCACGCCCGCACGAACGGATCGATGATCTCCCACGACTTCTCCACCTCATCGCTGCGGGCAAAGAGGCTCGCCTCGCCGCTCATGACATCGAGGAGGAGCGGCTCATAGGCCTCCGGAAGCCGCCCCTTGAACTCGCGCGAGTAGCTGAACTCGAGGTCGGTGAGGCGCAGCTTCATGCCCCCCCCCGGCACCTTCGTGTGGAAGTGGAGTTGGATCCCCTCGGCCGGCTGGATCTGGATCACGAGCCGGTTTCCCTCGCGGAGCATGCCGCGTTTCCCCTCGGCGAAAAGCTCGAGCGGCGGCTGGCGGAAGGCGATGACGATCTGCGTCGTCCGGCACGACATCGCCTTGCCGCTCCGCAGATAGAACGGCACCCCCTGCCAGCGCCAGTTGTCGATCTCGAGGCGGATGGCGCCGAAGGTCGCCGTCTGGCTGCCGGGGGCGACGCCGGGATCGGCGAGATAGCCTCGGTATTGCCCGCGCGTGCCGGCGGCGGCCACCTCGGCCGGCTCGTAGGCCCGAATCGATTCGAGCACCTTCACCTTCTCGTTGCGCACGGCAGTGGCCCGGTATTTCACCGGCGCCTCCATCGCCGTCACCATCAGCAGCTGGAGGAGGTGATTCTGGAACATGTCGCGGAGGACACCGGAGCCGTCGTAATAGGCGCCGCGCCGCCCCACCGGCACCTCCTCGGCGACGGTGATCTGCACGTGGTCGATGTAGCGCCGGTTCCAGACCGGCTCGAAGATCGTGTTGGCAAAGCGCAGGGCGATGATGTTCTGGACCGATTCCTTCCCGAGGTAATGATCGATCCGGTAGATCTGGCTCTCGGCGAAGACGGTGTGGAGGTGGGCGTTGAGCCGCTTGGCCGTCTCCAGATCGGTGCCGAAGGGCTTCTCGACGACGATCCGCCGCGGGCCGTTCTCCTCGCTCGCCATCCCGAGGGCGCCGATCGCCCCCACCACCGGCTCGTAGAATTGCGGCGCTGTCGCGAGGTAGTAGACGCGCGTCACGGCCGCGGCCCCTTCGAGCACGGCCAGCCGTTTCTTGAGCTGCTCCATGTCGGCGCTGCTGCCGATGTCGCCGGGCTGGTAGTGGATCCGCGGGGCGAACTCGGCCCAGGCCTTCTCGTCGAACGGCTCCCCCTCGGCGTGCTTGGCCGTCGTCTCGCGGAGCGACGCCCGCCAGGCGTCGTCGGTCATCGGCGTCCGCGAGTAGCCGATGATCCGCGTGTCGGCGGGGAGCGAGCCCCCCCGAAACAGGTTGTAGAGCGCCGGGACGAGCTTCCGGCTGGTGAGGTCGCCGGAGGCACCGAAGATCACGATCGAGTGCGGCATGAATCGCTTCGCTTTTGCCTGGGGGCAGGGAGGCCGGACGACGGGCTACAGCCGCATCCCGGTGAAACCGCCATCGACGTAGAGATCTGTGCCGGTGATGAAGCGGCCTGCCACGGGGGCACAGAGGAGGATCGCCGCGCCGACGAGCTCGTCGGGATTCCCGAAGCGGTTCATCGGCGTCTGGCTCATGATCGTGGCGGTTCGCTCCGGCGAGAGGATCTTCCGGTTCTGCTCGGCGGGGAAGAAACCTGGGCAGAGGACGTTGACGCGAACGCCCTTCGGGGCGAGCTCGCGGGCGACGTTTTGCGTGTAGTTGACGACGGCCGCTTTCGAGGCCGAATAGGCAAAGACCTTCGAGAGCGGCTTGTCGGCCGACACGCTCCCGATGTTGAGGATCGCGCCCCCACCGGCCTCGGCCATCGCCTGCCCGAACAGCTGGCAGCCGAGGTGGGTGCTGTTGAGATTCGTGTCGAGGACACGATCCCAGTCGTCATCGGCAATCTCAAAATAGGGCACCGACGAATTGACGCCGGCGCAGTTGACGAGGATCTCGACCCGGCCGCGGGCTGCGAGCGTCGCCGCGAGGAGCCCCGCGACACTTGCCCGGTCGGTGGCATCGACCGGGAGAAACATTCCTTCGCCCCCCGCCGCGGTGATCCGTTCCACGCACGCTTGCCCCCGCTCTTCACCACGGCCTGCGACGATGGTGAAGGCCCCGGCCGCGGCGAGCCCTTCGGCAATCGCTCCGCCGAGGACCCCGGTGCCGCCGACGACGACAGCGGTCCGGCCGGTGAGGCCGAAGAGTCTTTCCAGGTATGCGCCCCGCGGAGCTGCTGAAGCGTGGCCGCTCATCGGGAGGCCTGCGCATGGGTGACGGGGCGGCGGAGCTCGATCCATTCGGTGTGGAAGGTGCCCGGCTTGTCGGTGCGCGCGTAGGTGTGGGCGCCGAAGTAATCCCGCTGCGCCTGGAGGAGGTTGGCGGGGAGGCGGGCCTGGCGGTAGCCGTCGTAATAGGAGAGCGCCGCCATCAGGGCCGGCACCGGTTGGCCGATCGCCACCGCCGTCGCGATCGCTTGCCGCCAGGCGGCCTGGGCGTCGGCGAGGGCTTTGGTGAAGTAGGGGGCGAGCATCAGGTTTTCGAGGTCGGGGTGGGCGTCGTAGGCCTCCGCGATCCGCTCGAGGAACTGGGCGCGGATGATGCAGCCGCCGCGCCACAACATGGCGATCGAACGGTAGTCGAGCTTCCAGTCGTTCTCCTTCGCGGCCGCGGCCAGCTGCACAAATCCCTGGGCGTAGCTGGCGATCTTCGAAGCGTAGAGCGCCTGGCGGACCTGCTCCGTAAACACCTTCGGATCGACCTTCACAGCCGACGCATCGGGGCCGGCGAGAACCTTGCTTGCCCGAACGCGCTCGGCCTGGATCGCCGATAGACAGCGGGCGTAGACCGCCTCGGTAACCAGCGTGCTCGGCACGCCGAGATCGAGGGCGAGCTGGCTCATCCACTTGCCGGTCCCCTTGGCGCCGGCGGTGTCGAGGATCCGATCGACCATGAAGTCGCCGCTGTCGGGATCCTTCACCGTGAAGATGTCGCGGGTGATCTCGATCAGATAGCTGTCGAGCTCTCCCTTGTTCCACTCGTCGAAGACGCCCGCGAGCTGGTCGTTCGTAAGCCCGGCCGCGTGCTTGAGCAGCGAGTAGGCCTCGCAGATCAGCTGCATGTCGCCATATTCGATCCCGTTGTGGACCATCTTCACGTAGTTGCCGGCGCCGCGCGGGCCGACCCAGTCGCAGCAGGGGATGTCACCCTTGGGGCCGACCTTGGCGGCGATCGCCTGGAAGATCTCCTTGACCAGCGGCCAAGCAGCGGGCGATCCACCCGGCATCATGCTCGGGCCCTTCAGCGCCCCTTCTTCGCCCCCCGACACGCCGGTGCCGACGTAGAGCAGCCCCTGCGCTTCGACTTCGCGGGTGCGCCGGTCGGTGTCGGCGGGGAAAGTGTTGCCGCCGTCGATGAGGACATCCCCCTTGGAGAGCATCGGCGTGAGCTTGGCGATGAGGTCGTCGACGGCCGGGCCGGCCTTGACCATCATCATGATCTTCCGCGGGCTCTTAAGGTTGGCGACGAGATCCTCGAGCGTGTGGCAGCCGACGACGTTGGGCTGCTTGCCGCGGCTGGCGACGAAGGCGTCGGTGACGCTCGCCGTCCGGTTGTAGACGGCGATCTTGTAGCCCCGGCTGGCGATGTTGAGGGCGAGGTTTTCCCCCATCACGGCCAATCCGATCAAGGCGATATCACACGTACCATTCTGGCTCATGCGCGGGCTCCTGTGGGGGCGTCGGGATGCTCCCGTCGCCGGGTCGTCTGGGATGAATGGGATGGTTGGGTGGACCGTTCCTGGCCCTCCGTCGAATCTTGCGGAAGGGGCCGGGCCGGTCCGGTCCGGCGGGGCCGATCAGGCAGTCCCTGCGGCGTGGCGAGACTATATCGGTTCTTCCGGCCCCTCGGCAAAAGCCCCCGATTTCCTCCGCGGACGGGATTTTCACACCCCCGCCGGGGGCTTTCCCCGGGGGATTTCGGGGAAAACGTGCTCGGCGGCGGCCGGGGTCAAGGAACGGGGGCCGGTTGGTCGATGGGTAGGGCACAGCCGTCACGATCGTTTCGTCCGGCAGAACCGGCAGGCCCGTTAAGGCTTGACCATTCTGCCTGGATTCCCGTAGCGTGGCGCCTGTGCCGATTACGGCTCCGTAGCCAAGTGGCTAAGGCAGCGGATTGCAAATCCGCCATCGTCGGTTCGACTCCGACCGGAGCCTCTCCGCTTTA
>JBAWVV010000291.1:0-5686 GCA_037147115.1 Planctomycetia bacterium
GCTCTGGGCCCCGCCGTCGCGGCCAGCTCCGGTGGAGACGATCATCGCCGGCGTGCCTGGGCCCCGATCGAGCACGCGGACGCTGACGTCGTCGACCCGCGCCTCGCCGAGGCCGGTGAGCGCGAAGGTGACGGTGAACGCCTCCCCGTCGTTGTCGGCCGGCACGATCCGGTAGAGCACCAGCCGCCGCCACTGTGCAGACGGGCCGACCCGCTCCGCCAGCGCCGGCCCGCCGAGTGAATCGAAGACGAGGAGACCGTCGACGCTCCCCTTCACTGGCTTGGGCACCCACACCCGGGCCTCAATCTGGAGGAGCTTGCCGCTCGGCGCCGAAAGCGGGGGCGTCGTAATCCACACCGGCGGCGTCTCCACAACCGCCGGCGCCGCGGCCGGATCGACCGCCTCGGCGCGCAAAAGCAAACAGCCGCGACCGGAGGCGGGCTGTGACCGGGAGATCTCAACTCCGGTGCGCATCACCGCCTGCTTGAGGGCGAAATGCCGCCAGCCGGAGCCGGAGAGATCCTCAATCCGCTCCATGCCGCCGCCGACGAGGAGCTCCTCGCGCGGCGAGGTGGCAGCGAGGGCCTCGACAAACCGCCAGTGCTCGACGAGCGTGGCATCGGAGGTGGAGAGCGGTCCGGCAACCATCGAGCCGGTGGCGACCACCCCCTTCTCCCACACGAGCCGCTCCAGTTGGCCGGCGATTGCGGCGGCCCGATCGTAGCGGGCAATCGCCGCGGCGGGATCGGAGGCCGCCACCCGGTCGGCCGCGAGGCTGTCCTGCTGCGCCGCGGCGACCATCTGCGGCCCCGGCAGTCGCCCGAGCGCCAGGGGGGGAATGCGGGCGAGGAGATCGGCGGCATCGGCGAGCAGCAAGCCGGCCCGCTCGCGCGAAGCAGCCAGCGTGGCGGCCGCCTGCTCGCGGAGGCGCTCCTGGACATGGGCGGCAACGGCCGGGTCACCGGTGACGAGGACGAGCGCCGAGGAACGAAACGGATCGAGGACGACCGACACGCCGCCTGTCACGCGCCGGTGCCGCAGCGGCCGCAGCCCCCCCGGCGTTACCTCCCACGCCTGATGGGCCTCAGGGATGCCGTTCATGAGGAGCGTTACCGGGGCCGACTCGGCCGGCAGGTCGCCCTGATAATGGCTGGCGACGATCTGCCCCCCCTGGACGTTCCGCCAGGCCACGACCATCCGTGCCCGCGCCGCCTCGAGGACCACGCCGCGGACCTCGGGGTCGCTCGCCGTGGCGGTCGTGGAGAATCGCCCCGCCGCCCCCCACGGCTCGAGGACCCGCAGCCGAAGATTCATCGAGCGGACGGCCGCCGCGCGGATCCGCGACTCGTGGTCGTCGCCGTCGATGCGCCGCGATGAGGTGAAGAGGATGCCGCGAGCGCCGGCCGCCAGCGTGGCCAGGCTCGCGAGCGTGAGGCTCTCCGGATCGACCGCCAGCCCGCGGCCGCCGATCCCGGCCAGGTGGGCGGCCTGGCGTGCGGTGCGCGGGTCGAGCTCGGTGGCGAGAGTGGCGAGGAATGGCGTGCCGGGGCGGGCGAGCCGGGGGCGCTCGCGCAGCCACGTGAAGTAGTCCCCTAGCTCTACGGTCGTCCCCAGCACGGTGCGGCGGGCGACGAGCATGTCGACATGGCGCGAGAGGCTCCGCAGCCCAGAATCGGGCGTGGCGACCAGCGGCCGCCCGGCGTGCTGATCGCACGTCCGCACCCGTCTGGCATGTTCGGCGAGGGTCTCGACATCGGCCTCCGACAGGCCGCTCCCCATGTCCCACACGAGAACCCGATCCCAATTGGCCGAGAACATCGGCAAGCTCTCGGGGCGGCGGACGTCGACATCGGGAAGGTGGGGGGGTGGACAGATGATCCACAAGCCCGTGCGCCGGGCTTCGTCGATCTGGTCACTCGAGGCCGGGGCCGCCAGCCGCACGGCATTGAAGCCGAGGGCGACGATGATCTCGAACGGCTCACCGTTGTGGTCGAGGGCGCGCGGGAAGAACGGCTGCCCGGCCACTTCGAGCACGCCGCGATTGAGGCCTGAAACGGGGTCGCGCCGGCCTCCCTGGGAAGCCCCGGAGGGGGCACCTGCAAGGGGGAGAAGCGCCGCCAGGGGAGGGGCCGCCGCGGGGGAAGTCCAGGCGAGGGGGCCGTTGGGAGGCCCGGCGGAGGAGATCGCCGCGGGAGACTCGGCGGGGAGCGAGGGGAGCTCGGCCGCGGCCTGAATGACGGCGCCCGGTGCGGCGGGATCGGCCATGGCGGCCGCCGGGACGACCGCCCCGCGCGGATCGTCGACGGCGGTGGGAGCCGCGACGGCCACGGCGTCGGGCGGCACGATCCCCTCGATCTCGAGGTCGTCGATCGAGACGTCGTAATGGCCGGGGCGGGAGTAGAGATCGAGGACGAGATCGGTGATCACCGCCCCGGTAAGATCCCCCATCGGCCCATGTTGGGCCCGCAGCGCCGGCAGGCTCTTCCGCAGCGCCGTGGCGACATCGGCAACGCCCAGCGGCTCCCAGCGGTCGGCCCCGCGCGACACGTCTCCTGGCACGAGGACGGTCACCGCCCCGCCGGTCAGGGCGGAGCGGAAGGCCGGCAGGCGGATCCGGGCCGAGATCCGGATGTCGGCCCGGTCGGCCCGCACCCACAGCGAGGCCCGCCATTCGTCGATGACGCGCGCTGGTGAAAGCGGCAACTGCCAGCGGAGCGTCGTGCCGCTGGCCGCATCGAGCACGATCCGTTCGCACCCCTGGCCGCGGTGCGGCACCTCGGCCGAACGAGCATGGCTGATGATCCGGTGGACGACGTCGGAGTCGCCGATCACCCACGACGTGTCCGGGCCCTCGAAGCGCTCCTCAATCCCGCCGGCAGCGGCCGAGGCGCACGCCAACACCGCGGCCAACAGAATGCCGACGCGGAGCACGGGCGACAGGGGAAGATGCAACAGGGTCATGGGGAGGGGTCGGCTCGGCGGGGTCCCCGGGGTACCACCGGGGCTTGTAGCAGGTGGGCCGTGCGCGGCTCCAGACCAGCTATGCCCCCGAAACCACCCGCCCCCCGTCGGCCGAGAAGGCGAGCGCCGTCGTTCCCCCCTCATGGCCCGGAAGCGTGGCCGCGATCACCCCCCCTTCGAGCCGGATGACACGGATCACCGGCTTGCCGTCGAGGCTCCCAGCCAGGGCAACGAGCCGGCGGGCGGGATGATGGGCAGAGGCCGTTACCGCTGCCACTTCCGTTGCCATCGGCGCCCCGCGCGGGGCATCCTCCCCGATCCGCCACAGCGTCGTTTGACCATTCTCAAGACCAGTGGCGAGCGTCTTTCCATCGCTGGCAGCCGCCAGCGCCGTCACCTTCGCCGCTGCCGCGCGCCACCGGCGCTCCATCCGTCCCTCCCCGCCGGCTCCGTCGGCTGGCGCAGCGACGAGCGTGAGCAGGCCGTCGCCTGAGCCGATGACGATCCGCGGGATCGTCTCCTTCGCCGCACCGGGCAGAAGGACCAAGCCCGTCATCGGGGCGGCGAGTGGGGGGAGCATGAACGACGATTGCGGGTCAGTCCGCCCGGCGGCATCGACCTTGAGCAATTCCAGACGCGTCCGGCCCCCCTCGGCCGGCTCCGCGACGGCCATCCAGCGCCGGTCGAGGGTCGTCACGGCGCGGCGGTCAGCCACCACCGTGGCGATCATCTTCTGCGGAGCGCGTTCGGGAAGCTCGAAGGTGCGGAGCTGGTTGTCGGCCCCGGCAACGACCAGCCGACCCCCGGGCCGACCGGCGTTGGGGACAACATCGAAGGCCGTCACCGGCAGCGGTGTCTCAACGACACCGCGGAGGGTTCCATCGGTGGCGGCGGCGAGGCGGATCATGCCGTCGGCCGATGCCGAGACGAGCGTTGTGCCATCCCCCGGGAAGCCGAGTGCCGTGATCCGCTCGGCATGCCCGGCGAACTCGCGTCCGGCAGCCCCCGTGGCGGCATCCCAGGTCTTCACGACAGCACCGGCAGCGGTCGCCACGAGCCTGCCGTCGGGCGTGACGGCCATCACCGGAGTTGGCGCGCCGGCCGATCCCTGCCAAGCCTTCACATCACGCGGCCGGCGCCACAGTTTCACCTCCCGGAATCCCCCCGACGCGAGCGTGTCGCCGGAGGGATCGAAGGCGAGGGCACCGATGACGTCGCGATGGGCCACACCTGGCCCGGCCCGGGCGTCGACAACCTGATCGACAAACTCGGTCACGAGCCCACCGGTGGCGACATGATGGAGCCGGAGCCGGTTGGCGACAGCCGAGGCCACCGTCTGGCCATCGGGGGCGAGGGCCACGGCGAGAGCGGGATTGAATCCGGCCGGCATCGGCTGCCAGCGTGTCGGCACCGGCGCTCCTCCAACGCCTGCCACCCGCGCCCCTTGATCGATCCACAAGCGCAACAGCCCGAGCTCCGCGGGCGCAAGCGCCACCGCGGCGACGTCATTCCCGGCCGGTGGCATGACCGGCTCGCGACGATGGGCGGCGAGCGTGAGGAGCAGGCTCTCCTCCCCCTTTTCCGGCACGATCGCCGGGCCGGTGTCGCCGCCGGCGAGGATCTCGGCCCGCGTCTCCAGAACCAGATCCCCCTGCCTTTCCGAACGGCTGTGGCAGGCGAGGCAATTCCGCCGCAGGATCGGGAGGATGTCGCGCTCGAACATCACCGGCTCGTCGCGCTTCACCGCTTCGACCGCGATCGGCTCGGCGAGCGCCGGGCCGCCCAGCGTCGCCAGGACGAGGATCACAGCGGGGAGCAAACGAGGCACAGGGGCTGACATCGGAGTCGACTCCAGGTTTACCCCCCCTCCTGCAACCGGGGCGGCGCGGGGGGATCACTTCGGGGGGGCCGGATCGGTGGGTTCGACAACGAACACCACCGGGCGCTCGAAAGACAGCGGTTGGCCGTTGAAGTTGAGACTGAATCGCAGCGGGACACGATGTTCGCCGGGCAACGCCGTCGGTGGCAGCGAAACGACAAGTTTGCCGTCGGCCATCGCGCCGGGTACGTTCAGGGCTGCCTGCGGGAAGCCGCCGGCAGTCGTGGGGGGCTGACACTGGACGGAGACGTCGCCGGTGAAACCAAACAGACGCTCGACCCGAAACGGCACCTCCACCATCCCCCCCGCCTTGACCGCGACACGCTCCGGGAGATTGCCCACCTGGAGTGGATGATCGGCGATCTTGATGATGACCGGCGGCGAGGGAAGGTTGACGTTGATGCCGCGGGGCGCCGACTGCGACTGCATCTGCTGCGACTTCTGATCGACGCGTTGCTTCTCCTGCTGGGCCAATTGCAAGAGCTTTTGCGCCTCGCGGGCCCCCTCCTCCATCCGCTGCTTCATCTCCTCGGCAGCCGTCCGCTTGACGACCGACTCCTCCTGCTTCGCCGTCGCCGCCACCATCGCCTCGGTGGCGAGCTTTCCCTTGGCCGTTGCCTCGTCGAGCGCCTGGCGCGCCTTGACCACCTCGGCCTGGAGAGGCACATCGCCTGGCGCTGCCTCGAGCCGCTTCGTCGCCGCGGCGAGCGCTTGATCTGCCGCGGTGACCACCGTGGTCGCCTGGCTTGCCGCCTGTCCGGCAGCCACGGCCGCGGAATTGAGCGTGTTCGCCTCAGCCACAGCAGCAGCGAAGGCGGTGGCAGCTGCCTGGGCCTCCTGCTGCGC
>JBAWVV010000292.1:0-5683 GCA_037147115.1 Planctomycetia bacterium
CGCTCGGCCTCATCCCTGGCACGCAGCGGCGGCAACCACCAGACGACGCCGTTTTGCATGACGATCCGGTTGACGCCCATGTCCCGTTCCTCGTGTCCACGTCGATCCGGGGGTGGTCCGCCCGGCGGCACTTCCCCCACGCTAGGTATCGAACCGGCCGAGCCCCGACCCGTGCGGCGGCTCGCGGACACGGGCGCCGTCGGAACAATCGCTCCGGTCAGACCGGAAGAGAGCGTGGCGACCGGCAAAATCCCCGTTGCCGTCAGGGCGTCTCACCGACTATCGTCCCGCCCCCTTCGGACAGTCCGGAGGGGATCGACCCGTCCCCGCTCCCGCCGGCACCCCCGACGGATTTCCGGGGCCAGACAAAGGAGATTTCCATGGCGAACGGATTGACCATGGGTTCTGGGTTGGCGGACCGTACCGCCTCCGGCCAGCACCTCGGTGCGGCCCAAGGCCCAGCCCACCACGGCGTCGGCCCGGCTCCGGCTTGGTGTGCCGTACCCCGGTGCACACTGCGCTTTGAAAAGTGTGCCGACGGCTTCAAGATCCACTGCGAATGCCCCGACCAAGCCTCCTGCGGGACGCTCCAAAACCTCTGCCGCAGCCTCGCCGAGGGGATGTGCAGCTGCGCCTGCACGAAGAACGGGATCTGCGTGGCCCAGTGCAATCTCTGCTTCTGCAGTTGCACCTGCGAAACGACGGCCAAGGGGGTCTGCATCACCTGCCGCTCCGGCGATAAGGATTGCTGCAAGCTGACCCAGGGCTGCTGCGAGTGCCTCGCCGCCTGCTGCCAGGCCGGTTGCGCCTGCACCGTCTGCTTCGGCGGCGTCCCGGTCTGCTGCGGCACCTGCGTCTGCTGATCCGACTTGCAAAACTCCCGGAGCGTGGACCACCACCCCAGGACCGTGCCCTACGGCCCGCCGGAGGGGGTAGTCTGCGTTGTCCGGGACCAAACCAAGGAGCCCGCCTGGAAAGTCCTTTTTCAGGCGGGCTTTCTCACGTTACGCGCCTATACTTGACGATGTTGACTGTTTTTGTGATGAACGTCAGACTGCTCGCTTCAGGCCCCTCGATTTCGTGTTTTGTCCCACCCGCTCGCCCCTCGAGGCTTCCTGCCGATGCCCATGCCCCACCCCCTCCGCCCCTTCCTCCGAGTGACGGCCCTGGCCGTCAGCATCCTCGTCGCGGTGACCTCGGGCTGCGCCAAGCCGACGGGTGAGGGTGGATCGAAGCCGCCGGCCATTGAGCTCCTCAACGTCTCCTACGATCCGACGCGCGAGCTCTACAAGGAGATCAATACGGCCTTCGCCAAGCATTACCAGGCCGAACACGGCACCGCGGTCAGCATCAAGCAGTCCCACGCCGCCTCGGGGAGCCAGTCGCGGGCCGTGGTCGACGGCCTTGATGCCGACGTCGTGACCCTCGCCACCTGGCCCGATGTCGAGGCGATCGCCCGGGCAGGGCTCGTGAAGGCTGACTGGCAGCAGCGCTTCGACAACGCCTCGATCCCGTACCACTCCGTCGTGGTGTTCGTCGTGCGCAAGGGGAATCCGAAGGGGATCTCCGACTGGCCGGACATCGACCGGGACGACATCGAAATCATCACCCCCAATCCGAAGACGTCGGGCAACGGGAAATACAGCTTCCTCGCCGCCTGGGGCTCGGTCCTGGCCGCCGGGGGCTCGGCCGACGACGCGCGGGGCTACGTCGAACGGCTCTACCGGCGTACGCCCGTCCTCGACACTGGCGCCCGGGCGGCCACCGCCACCTTCTCCCAGAAGGAGATCGGCGACGTTCACCTGACATTCGAAAACGAGGCCCATCTCGAAGTCGACGAATCGAAGGGGGCCCTCGAGATCGTCTACCCGAAGCGGTCGATCCGCGTCGATCCGCCGGTGGCTGTCGTCGACGCGAACGTCGACCGGAAGGCGACTCGGCACGCCGCCGAGGCCTACCTCGGGTTCCTCTACTCGCCGGAGGGGAAGGCGATCGTTGCCAAACACCACTACCGCCCCTGGAGCGTCGATGCCAAGGGGCCGCCGGAGGGCTTTCCGGCAATCGAAACGTTCGACATCGGCTTCGTCGCCGGCTCCTGGGACAACGCGATGAAGACTCTGTTCGGCGAGGGGGGGGAGTTCGACAAGATCTATCAACCGGCCGGGGGAGCGAAATGAGCTCGGTGGCCGCCTGCCGCCCTCTCTTCCTCCTGCCGGAACCGATCGCCATCTCCCCATGAACACACTCCCCCCACCATCGAGCTCGAACCGGCGAGAGGGCCCCCCGGCCGATGCGGTTTCGATCCTTCGTCCGCCGTCCCCTCCGATCCGCCGCGCCCGCCACCGCACGGTCCTCCCCGGCTTCGGCATCAGCGCGGCGATCACCTCGCTGATGATCGTCGCCCTCGTCGTCTTTCCGCTGGCCGTTTTGATCCTCCGGGCGGCGTCGCTCGGCCCGGCCGGATTCCTCGCGGCGGCGTGGACGCCACGGGCCCGGGCCGCCTACGCGGTGTCGCTCGGCTCGTCGCTGACCGCCGCGATCATCAGTTCGCTGCTGGGGCTCCTCGTCGCCTGGGTGCTCGTCCGCCTGGAGTTCCCTGGACGGCGGATCCTCGATGCCCTCGTCGACGTGCCGCTGGCCCTCCCCACCGCAGTAGCGGGCCTCGTCTACTCGACCCTGTATGTCGAGAAGGGGTGGCTCGGACAGTGGCTGGTGCCAGTGGGGATCAAGGGAGCGTATTCGCTCCTCGGAATCGTGCTCGTCCTCGTGTTCGTCAGCCTGCCGTTCGCGATCCGGGTTGTCCAACCGGTCATCGAGAGTCTCGACAAAGACACCGAAGAGGCCGCCCGCCTCCTCGGCGCGAGCAAGTCCCAGACCTTCTTCCGCGTCGTGCTCCCCGGGATCCTCCCCGCCGTGGTCACTGGCTTCGCGCTGGCGCTAGCGCGGGCGCTGGGGGAGTATGGATCGGTTGTCTTCATCTCCGGCAACATGCCATTCAAGACGGAGATCGCCCCGGTGCTGATCGTCTCCCGGCTCGAGGAGTTCGCCTACGCCGAGGCGACCGCGATCGCCGTCGTCCTCCTTGGCATGTCGCTGTCGATGCTCGTCGTCGTCAACGTTCTCCAGCAGCGTCTCGTCCGCAACGCCCAGTGACACCTCCCTGCGATGACCTCTAAACCCCGCGACGCCGCCACCGCCACCAGCCCCCTCGGTCTGCTCCTCATCACGGGTGCGGTGGCGACCGTCGGCCTGCTCATCGTCGCGCCGCTGGCGAGCGTCTTCGTCGATGCGTTCTCCAATGGCCCACAGGCGTGGTGGGAGGCGTTGGCCCACGATCCCGACACGCGGCACGCCATCTGGCTGTCGCTCACCGTCGCCCCCATCGCGGTGCTCATCAACACGATCTTCGGCGTCGCGGCGGCCTGGCTCGTGGCCCGCTTCCGCTTTCCGGGGCGCTCGCTCCTGGTGTCGCTGTTCGACGTCCCCTTCTCCGTCTCCCCGGTGGTGGCCGGATTGGCGCTGGTGCTGATCTTCGGTCGGCAGGGGCTGTTGGGGCCGACCCTCGCAGGGCTGGCAGTGAAGGTGATCTTCGCCTGGCCGGGGCTCGTCCTCGCCACGACGTTCGTGACCCTGCCGCTGGTGGTGCGCGAGTTGATCCCGGTGATGGAGGCGATCGGGCCGGAGGAGGAGATGGCCGCAGTCAGCCTGGGGGCCAACGGCTGGCAGGTGTTTTGGCGTGTCACACTCCCCAACATCCGCTGGGCCCTGCTCCACGGTGTCGTCCTCGCCAATGCCCGCGCGATGGGGGAGTTTGGCGCTGTCTACGTCGTCAGCGGCCACATCGCCGGCGCCACCGACACGATGCCGCTGCGCGTCGAAAAACTCTTCCAGGAATACCGCACGCCGGCCTCGATGGCGGTGGCGAGCGTGCTGGCGGCCCTCGCGCTGCTGACGCTCGTCGCCAAGGTGTTCATCGAGCGACAGTTGGAAACAGAATCGCAGGAACTCGAAGCGGCCCGGGCCCCCGGCGCCGATACCGACCCGACCACGGGAGGTCTTGGACCATGAGCATTCGCGTCGACGGCGTCTCCAAATCTTTCGGCACCTTCAAGGCGCTCGACAACGTCTCGCTCGACGTCCCGCAGGGGACGCTCCTGGCGCTCCTCGGGCCGTCGGGCTCTGGCAAGACGACGCTGCTGCGGATCATCGCCGGGCTCGAGTGGCCCGACTCGGGCCGGATCGAGGAGGACGGCACCGACATCACCGACCGCCACGCCCGACAGCGGGAAGTGGGCTTCGTGTTCCAGCACTATGCCCTCTTCCGCCACATGAGCGTGTTCGAGAACGTCGCCTTCGGGATGCGCGTGCGGAAAGCCCCGCAGGCCGAGGTCAAGGCCCGGGTCGACGAGCTGCTCCATCTGGTGCGTCTCGACAACCTCGGCGCGCGGAAGCCCGCGCAGCTCTCCGGCGGCCAGCGCCAGCGGGTGGCCCTCGCCCGGGCACTCGCGATCCGCCCGCGGATCCTCCTCCTCGACGAGCCGTTCGGGGCGCTCGATGCGAAGGTGCGCGTTGAACTGCGGCAGTGGCTCCGCCGCCTCCACGACGAGATCGGCATGACGACCGTGTTCGTGACCCACGATCAGGAGGAGGCCTTCGAACTGGCCGACGACGTCGTGGTGATGAACGAGGGCCATGTCGAGCAGCGCGGCAAGCCCGAAGAGGTCTTCGACAAGCCGGCCACGCCGTTTGTGATGGACTTCCTCGGCAATGTGAACGTCTACCACGGCCGGGTGGAGAACGGCCGGGCCTTCTGGCATGGCGTGCCGATCGACTATCCCGACTACCCGCACGCCCAGGCCCGCGCAGCCCGCGTCTATCTCCGCCCCCACGAGCTCGACATCGCCCGCACCCTTTCCGGCGGCCCGTCGGAAGCGCATCAGGGCACGAGCCTCGCAGCGACGGTACTCCGCCAGACGCGCACCGGCCCGATCACCCGCATCACCTGCCAGCCGCAGGAGGGAGGGAGCGAGCTCCACGTCGATCTCCCCTCGGCCGCGGCCCGCCAACTCGGCCTCCAGCCGGGCGAAGCGGTGTCGATCACGCCGCGCCACGTCCGCGTGTTTCTGCCCGATCCGGAATATGTCATCTGATGCTTTTCCCTTTGCCCCTGACATGAGTCGACTCCATCCATGAGCAGCCAGCCCCCCTCCGTTTCGCCGAAAGACGACGCCTCGTTTCCCCAGGCCGGGCAAGCCATTCCCCGGCACCCCGCCCTCGACCGGATCGATGACGCCCTCCGGGGCCTCCGGTACGGCTCTGTCCTGGCGATCGTCCAGGACGGGGTCGTGGTCCAGATCGAGCGGACGGAAAAGACCCGCCTGACGCACGGCGAGCAACGCTGAAGCCCTTGGTTCCTGGCTGAGGCGCCCGTTTCCAGCCTCTCCCCTCCTCCGCCCGCCGCACCGATGTGTCCGGCGGACGATTTTCCCTCTCCCTTTCTGGGAAAGGGCCCACTGGATCGAAAAAACAAGGAAAAAAGACGCTAGAAATAATCTTGACCAAGACGATCGTATTGATAAGATACCGATGTCGACCTTGTTGACCGTGTCAGTAAACATTAAGTCACAACCGTTAAAAGCCGATTTCCTTTCCGTCTGCAGTACCGACCGGAATGACCGGAGGG
>JBAWVV010000293.1:0-5659 GCA_037147115.1 Planctomycetia bacterium
GTGAGTGATCGGCCGCCGATCGACCGCTTCTGCCCGGGCGTCGACTGGGTCTGGTCGCCGCAGGAGTTGTGGGCCCCGGCCCGCCACGCGCGGACCGCCGTCACGGTCCACGGCAGCACCTACTTCGAGCCGAGCTTCCCTGGCTATCACTCCGCCACGGCCCGCTTCGAGCGGGCGAGGATGGCCTGGTTTTTTCGGCGGATCTGTCGTTCCGCCGACCTCGTGCTCCCCGTGTCGCACTACCTCGAACGCTTCCTCATCGACTCCTTCGGCCTTCGCCCGGAGCGGTCGATGGTCGTGGGGAATGGCGTCGACGAAGCGTTCTTCAGCGCCGGAGACGCGGCGATCGCAGCGGGGCCCGGCAGTGGATACGACAACGACAGGCTGCTGGTAGTCGGTGGACTCAACGGCTGGGACGGCGCCGAACGGATCCTCGCCTCTGCCGATGCCCTGGCGGAGGCCATCCCGGGGCTCGGCATCGACGTCGTCGGTACACTGGACGATCCCTCTAGCATCGAGGCGAGCCGACGCCGCCCTAATCTCCGCCGTCTCGGATTCAGGGCACCTGAAGAACTCGCCGTGATGATGCCCCGTTATCTCGCGCTTCTGTATCTCCCGAACGTCGAGTCGTTCGGGATCGTGGCGCTTGAGGCCATGGCCGCGGCACTCCCGGTGCTGGCGTGCCGGCTGACGGCGGTGCCGGAGACGGCCGGGGATGGGGCCTGGTACGTCGATGAGGACCGGCCGGTGGAGGTGGTAGCGGCGGTGGCAGCCCTGCGTAACGATGCGGCGCTGCGTCGTTCTTGGGTTCAACGGGGGCGGCAGCGCGCCGCCGGCTTCACGTGGGAGGCTTGTCTGGAGCGGCTGGTCGGGGCGTTCGGAAGCCCGTCCGCGGAGGTCGGGGTACCTTGAACGTCCTCAAGATGGTTTCCGCCGTGTGGTCGATTCTGAACGCCAGGCAGAAGGGCGCTGCGCTCGTCCTGCTGGTGATGATGGTCGTGAGCATGGTCCTCGAGATGCTCGGTGTCGGTCTGATGGTTCCGGCCATCGCGGTGATGACGCTCGGCGAGGCGGCCCCCTCGCCGCGGGTGGTGGCGTTCCTCGATTGGGTGGGAAACCCGACGAAGACGCAGTTGATCCTCGGGGCATTTCTCGCCCTGTTCGTCATCTATCTGGCCAAGACGTGCTTTGTCCTCGTCTCCGCCTACTGGCAATCGAAGTTCATCACCGCCCTGCAGAGGAGTCTCTCGAGAAAACTCTTCTCGATCTACCTCCATCAACCGTGGTCGTTCCATCTCGGGCGCAATTCGGCCGACCTGGGGCGGACGCTCTCCGAAGTGGGCAACTTCTCCCAACTCTGCGCGACGATGCTCGCCTCGGTGAGCGACAGTCTCGTGCTCGTCGGGATCGTGGCGATGCTCGCCGTCCTCGAACCGATCGGGACGTTCGTCGCCGCCGCGTCGCTCGGGACCTCGATGCAACTCCTCTCCTGGATTACGGGAAAACGGATGCAGCAGTGGGGCGAACAGCGTTTCAAGGTAGCGGAGTTCGTGGGGCGACAGATCGCGCACGGACTGGGTGGGGCCAAGGATGTCAAGATCCGCGGCCGAGAAAGGTATTTCGTCGATCAGTACGACCGCTACGCCCGCGTCTCCGCCAACCTCTCGGTTCGCCAAATCGTGATGGGGCAGGTGCCCCGGATGTGGCTCGAACTCGTGGCGGTGTCGACGCTCTGTGCGCTCGCGGCGACGATGCTGTGGCAGGGGCGGGACAGTCGCGACATGGTTGCCAGCCTCGGGCTGTTCGCGACGGCGGCATTCCGGCTCCTTCCCTCGGTCAACAGGCTCGCCCTGGCTTCCCAGAATTTCCGCTTCGGGGCGGCGGGGCTCGCGGCCCTGCAGCATGATCTGTCGCTGTCGGCTTCCCCTCCAGCCGCCTGCCGCCGGATCGTGTTCCAGCAGTCGATCGCCCTTGAGGGGGTTGTGTTCCGGTTTCCCTCCGGGCCCGCCCCAGCGCTCGATGGTGTCACGATCCGCATCCCCTACGGCTCGGCGGTCGGCATCATCGGGGGAAGCGGTGCCGGGAAGAGCACCGCCGTCGATGTGCTTCTGGGGCTGCTCGAACCGACGGAGGGGCGGGTGACAGTCGATAGCATCGACGTCCGCGACAATCTCCGTGGGTGGCAGGACATGGTCGGGTACGTTCCGCAGACGATCTATCTTTGCGACGAGTCCTTGCGCAGCAACGTTGCCTTCGGCGTGCCGAATGAGGAGATCGACGAGGCGGCTCTCGCCCGGGCGATCCGGGCCGCCCGGCTCGACGACTTCGTCGCTTCGCTGCCTGAGGGACTGTCGAGTGTTGTGGGGGAGCGGGGTGTACGACTCTCGGGTGGACAGCGGCAGCGGATCGGCATCGCCCGCGCCCTTTACCACGATCCCGCGGTGCTCGTTCTCGACGAGGCGACCAGCGCCCTCGACACCGCCACCGAGAGCGAAGTCATGGCCGCGGTCAATGCTCTTCAAGGTGCCAAGACCTTGGTGATCATTGCCCATCGGTTGTCGACGGTGGAGCAGTGCGACGTTATTTACCGGCTTGAGCGCGGGCGGGTCATCGGCTCGGGAACGCTCGCCGAGGTGGTGCGGACATGAGCCGTGGCATGGCCGAGGGGCTGCGGAGAATCGTCTTCTGGCAGCCGATCGAGAGTCCGCACCAGCATGACTTTCTCGAGGCGCTCGCTGCGGCCGTGCCGGGCGAGGTGATTCTCGCTGTCGAATCCGCGCTTCCGGCCTGCCGTGTCGATCAGGGGTGGCGTCACGCCCCCCACGAGCGCGTGCGGGTGGTCAACGTGTCGGCGGCGGAGGGCTTCGGCTCGCTCGTCGCACATCGCGGGACCGATTCGCTCCACGTCTTCTCCGGCTTCTTCTCGCACCCCATCGTCTGGCGGGCCTTCCGCCAACTGACGCCGTCGGCGGCCCGTTTGGCGATCCTCTCGGAGGCTCCGGAGCAGGGGCCGTGGACCGGGGGGCTGAAACGGGCCCGCGGCCGCTGGCTCGTCGGTCGCTGGGGGCAGCGGGTCGACTTCGTGCTGGCGATGGGGGCGGTGGGTCGGCGATTCTTCGAATCGATCGGCATCCCGCGGCGGAAGATCGAGAGCTTTGGCTATTATCTTGAAGTGCCTGATTCCCCCTGGCCCCCTGCGGAGGAGACCGCCGGCGGGGATTTCCGGTTCATTGCCGTCGGACAGTTGCTCCGTCGCAAGGGGCTCGACGTGCTCATGGCCGCCCTGGCCGACCTCGACGGGTTGCCGTGGCGGTGCGATTTTTACGGGAGCGGGCCGCTCGAGCAGGCCCTGCGGCAGGCGGCAGGGGGGTTGCCGCAGGCCGAGCGGGTTCGGTTCCATCCCCCCATGGCCAACGGGGAGGTCCGTCGTGCCATCGCGGCCAGCGACTGCTGCGTCGTGCCGAGCCGGCACGACGGCTGGGGTATGGTGGTCAACGAGGCCCTGATCGCCGGGACGCCGGTCGTGTGCAGCGACGGCTGCGGGGCGGCCGATATGATCGATGATCCCGTGGCCGGCATGGTCGTGCCGGCCGGTCGCGTTCGACCGCTCGCCGAGGCGCTGCAAAGGTGCCTCTCGGCCGGTAAGATCGACCGGGAGCACCGGAGTCGTGTCCATGCGGTGGCCAAAAGGCACGATCCCGCGGCCGGTGTCTGCGAGTTCCTCAACAGGCTCGCGGTTTGTGGGCCATCCGATCGCTGAAAAGTGATTCCCCCCTCCCGCCATGATTCCCGCCATGTCTTCCCAGGTCCATGCAGCGTCCGCGCCAGCCCTCGACGGAGGTTGGGGGGATTTCCTCCCCAGGATCCCCGCGCAGGCCGACGGGGGCGCCTTCCGCTTCCAGCAGATCGGGCTGATGCTCGTGCCGATCCTGGCCATGGTGCTCCGCTTGGCGTCGTCCCCGACGTCGGCTCTGTCCTATCTGCTGATCTGCGCGTGGGCCCTGACTGGCCGCCGTCAGGCGATCGTCAGCCTCTTCCTCTGCTGGCAGATCAACATCAGCAGCCATGCCTTCTGCGGCCCTCCGCTCTTCGGTGCGCAGTTCCGGTTTCTCGTCTTCTTCGTGTGTGCGTTTTCGGTGTTTCTCTACGGACCGAGCCGATCATCGATGACGAAGGCGACGACCCTTCTGAAGGTGACGCTTCCGGTGCTGTTTTTGATTCTGGTTCATTCGATGATCTTCAGCTTTATCGCCGACGTCTCGCTGCTGAAGTCGCTGGTGTTCAGCATCGTCTTCGTGACGGCGCTGTGCGGTTGGTCCTGGATGTCGCCGGCCGACCGCCACATTGCGATCCAGACGATCTTCGGCAGTCTCATGCTCGGAATCCTCTTCAGCCTCCTGATGAAGCTCACGGGGCGCGGCATGATGGGGGAAACCGGATTCTTCAGCGGTATCTACTTCCATTCCCAGACGCTGGGGGCCGCCGCCGCCCTTGTGGCGGCGATCCTCACGGTTCAGTGCCTCACGATCCGCCCGCTGCGCTGGTGGAGGGTCGGCCTCTTCGGGGTGGCCTTGCTGGAGCTCTATTGGTCGGGGGCCCGCATCGCCCTGCTGTCGTATGTCGGCGCTGTGGCCATCGCATTCATCGTGCAAATGGTCAGCAGCGTGCTCTACCTGCGCAGCGAGAATCCGCGGATCGTGGTGGCACGCCTGGGGACCGCTGGCGTCCTGTTCCTTCTGCTCTGCGTCGTCGGCGGACAACAGTTGGCGCGAGGTGCCAAGACTTTTCTCCTCAAGTACGGCGAGAAGGAGGACGTCTCGCTTCTTGAGCAGGGCATGTCAACGCGGCAAGGGCTGATCGACATCATGAAATCGAACATCGACCGTTACCCCCTCACGGGGATCGGATTCGGTATCGGCTCGACGCCGCACGCCCGATCGAACGTCCAGCGCGACCCGATCCTCGGCCTCCCGCTCATGGCCACGATCGAGAAGGGCGTTCTCCCGATCATGATCCTCGAGGAATTGGGGATCCCGCTCGGGTTCCTCGTCTATCTGTGGATCGGCACGCTCGCCCTCTTTGCTACGCGCGGTGGCATCCTCCCAATCGCCGTGTTCGCGGCGGTGATGCTGACCAACGTCGCCGAGGCGGCATTCCTCTCGCCCGGAGGAGTCGGTCTGTTGAGCATCCTCCTGGTGGCCTGGGCCGCCACCGAACCGGCCGGCGGGGCCTGGAAGAAACACCTCCGCGCTCGGCAGGTGGGCTTGGCGAGGCGGAGTCCTTTCGACGCCCCCTTGTCGCCGGTCTTTGCCCCCCCCCTGGCGCCGGCGTTGCCGCCACCACTGGCGCCGGCGTTGCCGCCAACTCCTGGGCGCTTGCGTCTCGCTGGTCCGGTCCAGGCGGGAAGCCCCCTGCCGATCGGTTCTGTCGACGGGGCGGGGTGAGCGCCTCCCGGATTAGCTGGGATCGAGCGGCGCCGTGATCAGTCGGGCCGGTTGAGGAGCCGCGCGAACAGCCCGAGCTGGTTGTCGGCCCAGCGCTCGGCCGAGTAGGCTGCGGCGGCGTGGCGGATCTCCCTCCCCATCGTTGCCAGGTCGGGGTGGGCGTGGTGCATCTTCACCAGGGCCCGCCGGCCCGCCTCGACGTCATCGGTGGGGAT
>JBAWVV010000294.1:0-5658 GCA_037147115.1 Planctomycetia bacterium
ACTCCATCGCCTGCAGCACCTCCTCGAGCCCACTGTGGGGCCGGACGAGGCTCGTCACTTTGCGGTGGAATTGGAGGAGCATCTGCTCGCCGACCGACCGGTCGGCATCGAGCGACTCCTGGTGCCGCCCCGCTGTGTCGAACCACACAAGGCCATTGGGGTGATCGACGAAGGCGATCCCCTTCTCGCACGCCACCTGCAGGGCCGAGGGGGGCCTGAAGCCGACCGCCTCCTCCCAGCAAGCGGGAATGTAATAACCGCAGCTGATTTGGGCGATCGGCCCGTTCCCCGGCTTTCCTCCCGCCGTGAAGTCGAGGCTCATCATCTGGTAGTCGTCGATCTCGGCCCCCGGCGTCTCCGCGTGCCGCACCGCCACGACACTCGTCGGATCGGCCCCCGTGACGTACCGGCACCAGTCGACCAGTTCCATCAGATCGCGGGCCTCGCTAGCACGGTTCCGTGGCGGCACGGTGGCGGAGGGGGTGATCTGCGGAATGCGCCGGTGGCAGAAGAGCATCCGCGGCGCCCCGAGGCGCGTGGCGATGAGCTCCTTCAGCCGCATCGTCGCCGGCGCGTACCGGCGGGGGAGTTCGGCCATGAAGGCGATCCCCGATTGCTCGACCCGGCGACGGAGCACGTCGGCCTCGGCGGCATCGACCGGCAGGGAAGCCCCCGTGTAGACCGCCTTGCCGTGATCGCAGGCGGCGAGGATCGGGGCCACGCCGTACCACTGATCGGAGAGATAGAGGATTGCGTCGATGTCGTCGCGCGCGGCGAGTGAGCGGAATCCCTCGACCGCCACCGTCCCCAGTTCGCCGGCCGCTCTCCGCGCCAGGTGCGCGACCTGCTCGCAGATCCCCTGCACCTCGAAGCGGTCGGCAAGCGACCGCAGCGCCGGGAGGTGGCGCGTCTCCCAAAGGGGGCCGAGGCCGACGATGCCAACGCGGAGTTTCATCGCGGTGCCCCCGGCTCCGCGGCGGCCAATTCGTGATCGCGGTCGATCCCCTTGTTGGCGATGTCCTTGCGGCACCAGGCGCCGTCCCAGCGGATCCGGCGCACGGCCGAGTAGGCCCGGAGCTTGGCCCGGGCGAGGCTCTCGCCGACGGCCGTGACCGCGAGCGTGCGCCCGCCGTTGTTCACCACCCCCTGGCCATCGGGGCCGGCGCGGGTCGCGGCATGGAAGACCTCGACCCCGTCGAGCGCCGCTGCCTCGCCGAGCCCCCGGATCGGCCGCCCCTTCTCGACCTCCCCCGGATACCCTTCCGAGGCCATCACGACGGTGACCGCGGCACCGGGCTTCCAGACCGGGGGATCGATCCCCTCGAGCTTCCGATCAACGGTCGCATCGATGATCTCCAACAGGCTCGAATCGAGCAGCAGCATCAGAGCCTCACACTCCGGGTCTCCGAAGCGGGCGTTGAACTCGAGGACCTTCGGCCCCTGGGCCGTGAGCATCAACCCGGCGAACAACACCCCCTGAAAGGGAACATGCGAGCGCCGCATGGCATGGATCGTCGGCACGAGGATCCGCGACTCGATCTCCGCCATCAAGGCGGCATCGACAAAGGGCGTCGGGCAGTAGGCTCCCATCCCCCCCGTGTTGGGTCCGAGATCGCCGTCGTGGGCCGCCTTGTGGTCCTGGAGCGGAGGGAGGGTGACGATCGTCCGCCCATCGGTGATCGCCATCACGCTCACCTCACGGCCGTCGAGCCGCTCCTCGACGAGGATCCCCTTGGCCGCGTCGGCAAACTGCGGGTCCCCGGCGAGGGTGGCGACGGCGGCGATCGCCGCGGCCCGATCCGCACAGACAAACACCCCTTTTCCCGCCGCCAAGCCGTCCGCCTTCACCACCACCGGCATGTCCTCGCGGGCCTCGAGGTATTCCTGGGCGCGCTTCGCCGAGCGAAACTCGCGGTACATGGCGGTGGGGACGTCACCTCGGTGGAGGATCTGCTTGCAGAACACCTTGCTGCCTTCGATCTGGGCCGCCCGGGCCGTGGGGCCAAAGATTCTCAGGCCGGCCGCCTGGAAGGCATCGACGACCCCGGCCACGAGCGGGGCCTCCGGGCCGATGACCGTGACATCGATCGCCCGCGATCGGGCCAGCGCCACCAACCCCGGGATGTCCCCCGGCTTCACAGCGACGTTTTCGCCGATCCGCGCCGTGCCCGCATTGCCCGGCGCGATCAGCACTTCGGCACCATCGCCGGCAAGCTTCCAGGCCAGGGCATGCTCGCGACCACCGCTACCGACGACGAGGACGCGACGCGAGGGGCCTGCCACAGGGAACGATCCTTTCGGGAATGGGGAGCGGGCCGGAGACGATTCCGACCTTCGTCGCCGGGTCGTCAGGAGCGCGACTTTGCCGGAGGGGAGCAGACTACCGGAAGGGGGTCGCGATGCGAATCGACGCTCGAGGTCAGAAAGAAAAAGAAGGTCAACTCCTCAATACCCTGGTCTCGGCCAATGCCGCCTCCCGCCCCGGAGGTCGGGCGAACCAGCCGACAGCCCTTCCCGGTCCCTCGCTCCGCCGACGGGAAAGGGAAAGGTGGGAAACATACGGGTGGGGCTGGATTCGCGGCCTCCGCGCCCTTCTCGACGTTGACAGCCATAGCCCAGCCGATACAGTTGGAAAGAGAGTTCGTGAAAAAAATCACAAACTCCCCCCGAGCCTCGAATTCGTTGGTTTCGGTCCCGATGGGATGGCCCATTCCAGGGCTATAGACGGTCATCGGTGGCCCGGCTCCAGGGTTCGGCGAGGCTTTTGGTTGACGCGGTGATAGCAGTGCATACAGTCTGGGGTTCGACCCGGCCTGGGATTCGACCAGTTGGCGACGTGGTTCCCGATCTGCGGCCCCGCAGGCTGCGACCACGATCGATCGGGGATCAACGGCGACCTTGAGCGTTGAGGCAAGGCATGGCTGAAAACAAGAAGATGTCGACGGCCGAGATTCTCGCGGCGGCGAGGGCTGCCAAGGCAGCCAAGGCCGATCTGCCCGCTACGGCTGACGTGGCTCCTCCGGCTGATACGCCTGCCGCTGAAGCCCCGAAACCGGCCCCTCCTAAGCCTGCCGCCAAGCCCGCCGCAGCGGCTGGCGGAAGGCCGAGCGTGGCTGAAATCATGGCTTTGGCTCGGGCGAAGAAAGAAGCGGAGCAGGCGGGTAGCCCCGCGGCTCCAGTCGAAAAGCCGGCCCCGAAACCTGCCCCCGCGAAGGCTCCGGCACTGAAGGCCGATGGCGACAAACCCGCCTCGAAACTCCCCGCCAAGGCCGCGGCGCCGAAGGCCCTCGCCCGCGACACGGCCAGTATCCTCGCGGCGGCCCGAACGGGGGCCAAGCCCGGCCCGATGAGCAAGGCCGACGCTCCGCCGCGCCCCGCCCCTGTGGCCGAGGCGGCGGCCATCGTCAAAGCACCCCCGGCCAAGTTGGCCGCTGCCCCGACCCTTCCGTCGAAGCCTGTAAAACCAGCAGCGAAAAAGGGAACTGATGCCGAAGCGGATCGGCGCGGTTTCCTCGAGATGGTGCTCGGGTCGTTCATGGCAACTGGATTCACCGCCCTCTCGATAACAGGCGGGTTGTTCGGTCTGGGGTTTGCCAGGTTCATGTTCCCCAACGTCCTCGCCGAACCGCCGAGTCGGTTCAAGGTCGGCTTCCGGGAAGGCTTCCCGGCCGGCAAGGTGGAGACGAAATACGTCGCCCAGTACGGCGTCTGGGTCGTCAACAGCGACGTTGGCGGCCTGCAGCAGATTTATGCCTTGAAAACCGTCTGCACCCACCTCGGCTGCACACCGAACTGGCTCGAAGCGGAGCAAAAGTTCAAGTGCCCCTGCCATGGCAGCGGGTTTTACAAGGATGGCGTCAACTTTGAGGGGCCGGCGCCACGGCCGCTCGAGCGATATGCGATCCGGGTCTCCGACGACGGCCAACTCGAGGTCGACAAGGGGCGTACCTTCCACGAAGAACAAGGCCAGTGGGCCGACCCCGATTCGTATATCACCGTCTGACGTTCCCTCGCCCTCGCACTCCCAGCGTTCCTCGCTTCCCCGCCAACTCCGTCCCTGACCTCCGGCAAACGTCCCATGGCCATCGGCGAAACGATCCGCAACTCTCAGATCTGGAAAAGCATCTTCCGGCATCCGATGCCCCTCGACCGGCGCAACCGGATCGTGGTGATGCTCACCAACTTCTTTCTCCACCTCCACCCAGTGTCGATCAAGAAGCAGGGAATCGCCCTCTCCTTCACTTGGTGCATGGGGGGAGTGACGTTCTTCCTGTTCCTCGTCGAGACGGTCACCGGCGTGCTGCTGATGTTTTATTACCGGCCGACACTGGAGTGGGCCTACAACGACATCCTCGCCCTCCGCGATGTCACGAGCCTCGGCGTGCTCCGAGAGCTCCATCGCTGGGGAGCCCACGCCATGGTGATCACGACCTGGCTCCACATGTACCGGGTGTTCCTCACCGGGAGCTACAAGCCCCCGCGGGAGTTCAACTGGGTGATCGGCGTGTTCCTCCTTCTCCTCACGCTTCTCCTCTCCTTCACCGGCTATCTCCTCCCCTGGGATCAGCTGGCGATCTGGGCGATCACGGTCGGTTCGAACATGGCTCGGGCCTCGCCGCTGCTGGGGTACGAGGGGCCTGGTCAGCAACTGCTGACCATCGGCGGCATCGACATGATCACTGACGGCTCCGACGCTCGGTTCGGTCTCCTCGGTGCCCGGTTCGTGGGCGAGGAGACGCTCAACCGATTTTACGTCCTCCACTGCATCGCGATCCCCCTGGCGGTCGCCCTGCTCTTGGCCATCCACTTCTGGCGCGTGCGAAAGGACGGCGGCATCAGCGGCCCGCTGTAGTACTACTTCCATGCATTCAAACGGACTCTTCCTCAAAGACGTAGCTGGATTCCTCGGGTCGTATTACGCCGGCCTGGCGATCATGAATGCCATCGCGGCGTTCTTGATCTGGAGACGGAAAAACCGGGTCGGCGAAGCTGCGTTCTGGGCCTCCGTGGCCGTAGCTATGCTGGTCCTCGCTAGCTTGGCAATGTCGGGATCGGCGTCCTCGGTTCCTCACCTTCCGGAATCGCTCCGGAAGCTCGTCAACACCCTTTCCGGGCCGGTGAACTACACCGCCGGAACGACGGCGCTGTTTGCGATCGCTTTCGTGTTCCGGAAGTTTTTTGTCAAGCCGATGGTCGCCTGGACGGTCTTCAATGCTTCCTTGCTCCTGATGGGGCTGGCGATGGCCGACGAGAACTTCGCGTCGATCGTCATGAAGGCCGACAACGTCCCGATCGTCGGGCTCATCTTTCTGCTGGCATTTTTTACCTGGGTAGCAACGAAGCAGGCGGTCGAAAACGACGAGCGGATCGCACAGGGTCTTCCGCCGCTGGAGAAGGTGAACGACGAAAAGGTCCTCGTCTGGCCCGATTTGGTTTACACCGAACTGATCTGCATGGTGGCGGTGTCGGCGTTCCTCCTCGCTTGGGCCCTCCTCCTCCCGGCCCCGCTCGAGGAGCCCGCCTCGAGCGTTAAGACGCCGAACCCATCCAAGGCTCCGTGGTACTTCCTCGGGCTCCAAGAGATGCTCGTCTACTTCGATCCTTGGTACGCCGGCGTCGCCCTCCCGAGCATGGTGGTCTTCGGGCTGATGGCGATGC